>JBKEAX010000311.1:0-12849 GCA_047972825.1 Hyphomicrobiaceae bacterium
GCTTTCACCTCCTTGCCGCTCTTTTTCAGGAACGCTGGAAGTGACGGCGAGCCACACTCCTCCTCACCCTCGATCATGAAGGACACAGCAACCGGCAGCTCGCCGGCAACCTGCTTCCAAGCGCGGGCAGCTTCCAGGAACGTCATGAGCTGGCCTTTGTTGTCCTCAGCACCGCGGGCGACGATGACCTTGCCGTTGGCCTTGTCCGTAGCGATGCGCGGTTCGAAGGGAGGCGACTTCCAAAGCTCCAGCGGATCAGGCGGCTGTACGTCATAATGGCCGTAAAAGAGGACGTGCGGCATGCCTTTGGGCACACTCTTGCGGTCGTGGGCGACGACCATGGGATGGCCTTTGGTCGGATGCACGGCTGCTGAAAAGCCAATCTCCCGCAACTGATCAGCACACCAATCAGCAGCCCGTTTGCAGTCATCCTTGTAGGCTGGGTCAGTCGAGATACTCGGTATGCGCAGGAAATCGAAAAGGCGCGACATCGCCTCCTGCTCGTTGGTTTTGAGGGTTTTGAGAACCTGGGGTAGGGGGCTGTTCATTGCTGATTGATGCTTCTCGTTTGGCCATCCTGGCGAGATTTCGGTGTGATTTGGCTTTTACGCTGGACCATCGCCTGCGTCCAACTGCCTACATGGAGTCCGATTTGGGCCTCTGGTTGGCGCCTGTCACCGGCCCGGCGGCATAATGGTTTGTTTTTCATCAAGGCTTTCGAATACGCCTCGCAACTGCTATTGCGGGCGTCGTTGGATTGGTCAAGTCGCGCGGCAACTGCGGCGGCCGGTCTGGACTAGATCACGTTCACGTTTCACGGAATCGCGAACGGGCTCTATTTTCTATTATTTCTCGCGGTGTTCTTCATGCCGAACCACGTACACTTCGGCTGAATATGCTCTAGGCAAACCGAACGGCAGATCGAGGTTCCAATGCCGGAAAGCAAGCAGGTCTATCTTTTTGGCACTGGCGTGACGGATGGGCACGCCGAACTTGTAGACCTGCTCGGTGGCAAGGGCGCCAACTTGGCTGAAATGGCGCTAATGGGGCTGCCAGTGCCGCCCGGTTTCACCATCACGACTGAGGTCTGCAACGCATATTACGAGAATGGGCGCAAGCTGCCCGATAGCTTGAAGCAAGACGTTGAAACAGCTTTGGCCGAAATTGGCGCAACGGCTGGCCGCCTGTTCGGTGACAAGGAAAACCCGCTGCTGGTATCTGTGCGTTCGGGCAGCCGCGCCTCGATGCCCGGCATGATGGACACGATCCTCGACCTTGGCCTCAACGACGAAACGGTATTGGGCCTTGCGCGTCATGCTGGCGACGAACGGTTTGCCTACGACAGCTATCGCCGCTTTATCCAGATGTATTCCGACGTGGTGCTTGGCGTCGATCACGGCTTGTTCGAGGACATTCTGGAGAATTTCAAGAACCTCAACGGTCTTTCGCTCGACACGGACCTGTCAGCCGACCACTGGAAGGAAATCGTCGATGAGTTCAAAGAGGCGGTTGCAGTAGAACTCGATGAACCGTTCCCGCAGGATACCGGCGCCCAGCTATGGGGAGCGATCGGTGCGGTGTTTGGGTCCTGGGATAATGCCCGCGCAAAGATATACAGGCGATTGCACAACATACCGGACGATTGGGGAACGGCGGTCAATGTCCAGGCCATGGTGTTTGGCAACATGGGTGAAACCTCTGCGACCGGTGTTGCCTTCACGCGCAACCCTTCCACCGGAGAAAATGCGATCTATGGCGAATACCTGATAAATGCCCAAGGTGAAGACGTCGTCGCGGGTATTCGCACGCCACAGCCGCTTGCAAAGGCTGACCCTGACACAGAAACAACCGTGCCGCTGCTGAGCAATGATGGAATTTCGCTCGAAGAGGCCATGCCGGTTGCGTTCGCCGAACTTGCGCGTGTTTTCCAGACGCTGGAACGCCACTACCGCGATATGCAGGACATCGAATTCACCATCGAACGCGGCCAGCTCTGGATGCTTCAGACCCGTGCAGGAAAGCGCACCGTGGAAGCCGGTCTCAAGATCGCGGTCGACATGGCAAACGAAGGAGTGCTCAGCAGGCAGGAGGCGTTGTTACGCATAGACCCTGCGGGGCTGGATCATCTGCTGCATCCGACAATCGACCCGGCCGCCGAAAAGGATCTCTTGACCAGAGGTCTGCCAGCCTCGCCGGGCGCCGCGTCAGGTGAGATCGTATTGACGGCAGATGCCGCCGAGGAGGCCAATGCCCAAGGGCGTTCCGTCATTCTGGTGCGCTCCGAGACAAGCCCGGAAGACATTCACGGTATGCATGCAGCCGTTGGCATTCTAACAGCACGAGGCGGCATGACGAGCCACGCAGCGGTCGTGGCGCGCGGCATGGGCAGGCCGTGTGTATCCGGCGCCAGCGCCCTGCGTATTGATCTGGCCGCGCAAACGTTGATCATCGGGCGGCAGACCTTCAAGGCTGGCGACATCATCACGATAGACGGTGGCACTGGCGAAGTCATAAATGGCCGCGTGCAGATGCGCCAACCCGAGCTGTCGGGTGCGTTTGGAACGCTTATGGATTGGGCGGATGAATATCGGCGCCTTGGCGTGCGAGCCAACGCAGACACCCCAAGAGACGCACAACAAGCGCGAGATTTCGGCGCGGAAGGTATCGGGCTTTGCCGCACCGAACATATGTTCTTCGAAGTCGAACGCATAATTGCCGTGCGCGAAATGATTCTTGCTTCCACCGAAGAAGGGCGACGCGCGGCATTGCAAAAATTGCTGCCGATGCAACGCGAGGATTTCGTCAAGCTGTTTGAGATCATGGCCGGCAAGCCGGTCACGATCCGGCTGCTTGACCCGCCCTTGCATGAGTTCCTCCCCCACCAGGCCCATGAGCAGGAGGCTGTTGCAAAGGACTTGGACATTGATGTCGCAGCCATTCGCCGCCGGGTGGTAGAACTTTCAGAGGTCAATCCTATGCTCGGGTTCCGCGGGTGCCGCATCGGCATTCTCTATCCTGAGATCATCGAGATGCAGTCACGCGCTATTTTCGAAGCGGCTCTGGAAGCTGGCCGGACCAGCGGGCAGGTTGTAACGCCTGAGATCATGCTGCCGCTGGTGATAGACCGGAAGGAGTTTGATCTGGTTGCAGACGTCATTCGCGAGACGGCCGCCGATGTTGCAAAAGAGCAGGCCGCAAATATCGAATATCAGATTGGTACCATGGTTGAGTTCCCGCGCGCTGTACTGAAGGCGGGCGAAATCGCGGCCGGAGATGACGGTGCGGCATTCTTCTCGTTTGGAACAAATGACCTCACTCAAACGACAATGGGGTTAAGCCGCGATGACGCCGCGCCGATCCTCGCAAGCTATTCGGCGCATGGAATCTTCCTCGCCGACCCCTTCATCACTATTGACCTGGAAGGCGTTGGAGAATTGATCAAGATCGGCGCTGAACGGGGGCGGAGAGTTAAGAATGACCTCAAGATCGGAATTTGTGGTGAACATGGTGGCGATCCAGAATCGGTTCGCTTTTGCCATGAAACGGGCCTCACCTACGTTTCGTGTTCGCCCTTCCGGGTTCCCATCGCGCGTCTGGCCGCGGCTCAGGCAGCCTTGCTGGAGGCGACCGAAAATTGAACCGCCAAATTCCATGAGCATGTTCAGCCGAAGTGTACGCGGTTCGGCGTGAAGAACACCGCGAGAAATAAAAGAAAATAGATCGCGTTCGCGATTCCGTGGAAAGTGAACGTGATCTATTGCGCATTTCAGCGTCAGCATTGACGTTCAATTTACCATGAGCCTGAGAAGATGAACCCGAAAGTGTATGTCTATCTGATGCCTAAGGATGGGTTCTGCCCGCAGTATCAGCAACAATCATGCCCGACGCTCGTTGCAGCGCGGCTTCGGGGGAAGTCTGCTTGATCCAGCTCCGTCCAATTATATTCGTAGTCGGTCTCATGCTGTGCACCATCGCTGCCGCGATGGTTCTGCCTGCAGTGGTGGACGTGGCCGACGGACACGCGGACTGGAGGATATTCTTCGGGGCAGCAGTTCTGACCTTCTTCATTGGCGGACTTCTGGTGTTGGTCGCCTACGACGATGCGCCTGTTCAACTCGGCCTCAAGGAAGGCTTCCTGCTGACCACGATCTCGTGGATTGCAGTGACGGCTGCGGCAGCGGTGCCTTTCAAGCTGCTTGGCCTTGGTTATGCCGATAGCTTCTTTGAGGCAATGTCCGGCATCACCACAACCGGCGCGACCGTGCTTGTCGGGATCGATCAATTGCCGCGTGGCGTCATTTTCTGGCGTGCTCTTTTGCAGGGCCTTGGCGGGCTGGGTATCATCGTCATGGCGATTCTGATGCTGCCGTTCCTGCGGGTCGGCGGTATGCAGCTCTTCCAGATGGAAAACACTGACAAGTCAGAAAAGATCATGCCGCGCGTGGTCGAGCTGACCATGCTGATCGCGGGTGTTTACGCCGTGTTGCTGGTTGCCTGTGCCATAGTCTACGCGGCTTTGGGCATGACACCGTTCGATGCGGTTTGCCACGCCCTTACAACGGTTTCGACAGCTGGTTTTTCCACCCACGATGATAGTTTTGAGTTCTTCCGCTCGCCGGCACTGGAGTGGGCCGCCGTCATATTCATGATATTGGGCGCGCTTCCCTTCGTTGTCTTCATCAAGATGATGCATGGCAACCGAAATGCATTGTGGCGGGACACGCAGGTCCAGGGCTTCTTGAGTTTCGTCGCCGTCGTTTCGTTGACGTTGGCTGCCTGGCTCATCCTCACGCGGGAAATAAGTGCCAATGAGGCGGTGCGACAAGCAACCTTCAGCGTCGTCTCCATCGTCACCACAACCGGATTTGCAGCGACGGATCATACCGCTTGGGGCACGTTTTCGGTGGGTCTGTTTTTCCTTCTCATGTTCGTGGGGGGCTGTTCAGGGTCAACCACCGGCGGCATCAAGATCTACCGTCTGCAGGTCGCAGGCATGCTCACGCGCAGCCACTTCTTGCATCTCATGAGCCCCAACCGTGTGGTCACTTTGATGTATAATGGGCGGCGACTTCCGGCCGACGTTCCCTTCTCGGTTGTTGCCTTCCTGGCGATCTACATGGCTACTGTCGGCATCTTTACGGTGCTGCTGGCCGCGCATGACCTGGACCTTGTCACGTCGTTGACGGCCGCGACGCAGGCTGTTGGCAACGTCGGGCCCGGCCTGGGAGACATAATCGGGCCGAAAGGCAATTATTCGACGCTGCCTTCCGGGGCAAAGTGGGTCTTGTCGTTCGCAATGCTGCTTGGTCGGCTGGAATTGTTCACCGTCCTGGTGCTGTTCCGCAAGGAATTCTGGCGCAGTTGATTACAAACGTTTGCCCCGTCAATGCGGGCGCCATCCATAGACCCAGTCGTAGCGCGCCATCAAAAGGCGTGGCGGCGTCATGCGCAACGTGGTGTCGCGGGCAGCTGCCATTGGGCCGTCGAGGTGGTAGATCCGGCCGTTCGACTTGGCCGCGGCGACTACCCTGGACGCACGGTGGCGGCGTGCGTGGGCGTACGCAGTCAATGCGCGGCGGATGTCGTTGGGTGTTTCGCTGATCCGTCGCCCAAGGATCGCGGCGTCTTCAAGAGCCAGCACTGCGCCTTGTGCAAGGAACGGTAATGTCGGATGGGCGGCATCGCCGAGAAGCGCCACGTGGCTGCTGCTCCAGCGCGGCAGCGGAGGCAGTTCGTAAAGCGCCCATTTTTTCCATTGTTCCGGCACTGCCAGGAGTTGCCTCAGGGGGGCGGCAAAGCCCGCGGCAAGGTCTGTAACCCAGCTTTGAGGAATAGAAGTGCTCCAGTCATCGCTGGCAACACCATCCTTGCGCACAAAGATCATGGCGAGTTCCCGCCCGCCGCGGACGGGGTAATGCACGACGTGCGCGCGCGGCGACATCCAGATTGTGGTGGTATTCTGGTTCAGTCCAGCCGGCAGCTCGCTGGCAGAGACAACTGCGCGGGCGGCACTCTTGTGAGCAAAACTGAGAGGCTGTCCTTCGAAAAGATCACCGCGTAGTCGCGACCTTATTCCATCAGCGGCAATCAGCGCACGTGCCCTGAAGGATTGCCCATTACGATCAGCAATGCAGACGCCGGTATCTTGAGGTTCCACGATCAACGGATCAATGCCCATTGTAATGGCGATGTTGTTGTTGTTTTGCGCAGCTTCCAGCAAGGCTGTGTGCAAGTCCTGGCGATGCAGGACCCAATAAGGTGCCCCATGCCGCGCTTCCATCCAGTGGCCTAGAGGCAGATGAGAAAGAGAGGCGCCTGTTGCGGCATTGCGGGCATCGATATAGTCGGGAGCGCCGGCCAACTGAGCGAGCGCATCTTTGATGCCAAGTTCATCCAGAATGCGCGTGCCATTGGGACCAAGCTGAATGCCCGCACCTTCCGGTTCGAACGCGGTTCTGCGTTCCAGCACGTGACAGGTGATGCCGCGCTGGGCGAGGGCAATCGCCGCCGCCAGCCCACCAATTCCAGCGCCAACGATAAGCACCTCAACGTGGGGCGCGTTGACTTTGCCTGGCTCGACTTGGTTCGTCATGTCGGGATCTCGACGGGTGGGGACATCGCTGCCCGTGCCAATCCGGAAAATGCGATATGCTGACGCCACGTAGTGATTGGCGCTTTAGACTGCTCTAGGTATCCACACGGCGGAGTCTTGTCCGTGTTCACCCAACAGTGCTGGATTCTGCTTCCATCAGCACGTGGCAGTCCGCGGGATCGCTTTCGGTAGCCTTCAATCGTGGATCGTGCACATAAAGCGTGGAGCAATAGGGGCACAGGATCTGTCCGTCCGCGCCCATATCGAGGAATACGTGCGGATGGTCATAAGGCGGCCGTGCGCCCATGCACTGAAACTCCTTCACACCAATGAAGATCTTCTCAACGCCCTTGTCATTGGCGAAGTGTGGGACGAGGCTTGAGGCCATACGTAACCGCTCCTGAATTGCGATTTCCAATTACCCAAGACCATAGCCCCGCTCAATCGGAAATGGTAGGGGAGGGCGCTTGACTATCGTCGCAGTCTGGAACGGTGCGAGAACGGAGACGAAAGTGCCTAGTTTCATGTCCCAGGACGCCAAAATCTCCTTCATAGATGAGGGGGAGGGCCCGCCGGTATTGCTCATTCACGGATTTGCATCAAACGTGCAGGTCAACTGGGTTTCGACCGCCTGGGTCCGGTTTTTGCGGGAAAAGGGCTACAGGGTCATCGCCATGGACAACCGAGGCCATGGGGAGAGCGAGAAACTCTATCGACTTGAGGACTATGGTGCGCCGATTATGGCCGAGGATGCGCGTCGGCTGCTTGACCATCTTGGCATCGCCCAAGCCTGTGTGATGGGGTATTCGATGGGCGCGCGGATCACTGCGTTTCTGGCGCTGGCCCACCCCGGCCGGGTAAAGGCAGCAGTCTTCGGCGGGCTCGGCTACAACATGGTTCGCGGCATGGCCGGCACCGGCCCTGTCGCAGCGGCTCTGGAAGCCCCCACGATTGACGACGTAACAAACGATACCGCGCGCACATTCCGTGCATTTGCAGAACAAACCAACAGTGACTTGAAGGCGCTTGCGGCTTGTATTCGTTCATCGCGTGATCCGCTGTCCGCAGAAGATGTGGCGAAAATTTCCTGTCCGGTGCTGGTTGCCGTGGGCGAAAAGGATGTGGTTGGCGGTTCCGCGGAGAAACTGGCAGAGCTCATTCCCGGCGCGCGTGCGCTCACAATCCCAGGGCGTGACCATATGAAGGCCGTTGGCGACAAGGCCTATAAGGAAGGCGTCGCAGCGTTCCTGGCAGAAGTGGGTTGTTAGGGTCCGGACTCCATAACAATAGGTCCAAGACAGTCCGGTTCAGCTGAAGTGTGGTGAGGTAGGGCCGTAAAAAGCGCAGGAAGGAACAAGGAACCAGAGTTCCAAATGCAAACGACCCCGGCATGCCAATCTTCCGGTCCTGCAAATTAAAAAGCGCGGGGCTTTTGGCAGGACGGTATAGGCGAATCACCAGGGCCGTCAGCATCACAGCGCGCACACTTGCTTCGCCAGGGGGCGGAGGCGGCACAGGGCGCGCATTCCTTACACAACACAGTACTCACTGATTGGAGGCAAAACGCACCATCCAATTTACTTAACTCTTGCAACTCCCGGATTGCTGTATTGAGCAACACTTGCAATCACGAATCTGAGGCGTTGAACTGCGGCCCGGCCGCTGGGGGATCTTGTTCACGCCATCCTGAGGGCTTGACGTGGCGACCAACCGCTGTGAAACCTCAATACAATTCGCAAATGCAATGCTTCAAAACGCGACCCTTGTCGGGCATTGCCACGCAACGCAAACAACCAAACGCAATACACATAGGTTTCAGGCTGAAACGTGGAACACTGCCTGAAAATCTTTTTGAGCATTAGCTGCGCGACCATCAAAGTAGATTGCTTAGCGAATTACTCTTTAGACGTTTACGAGGTTATCAATCTTAAGCTGCATTGTCGCGAACTTTCCGTAACCTGCTCGAAAACGGTTGTGGATAAAACTTTATGGCACTTGCGAAAAGCTATGATGATGTATCTTGCGCTTCATGCGTGAGTAATTGTCTTAAACTCCTCACAATTCTGACGAATCCAAGTGTGCATCTCGAATGCGGCAAGGCAGCCTTCGGTCCATGCGCGACGGAATCCTACTCCAGCACCTTCGTCACCGTGAATGCGCCACGCATGTCTCCGGCCGAAAAGCCGGTGGCCTGATCCTCTGGGTACAGCTCCTCGATCTTTGAGGTGACAGCAGGATTTAGAGTGGAGCCGTGGCATGCCAAACAAGGCTTGGCGGCGGTCATTATCGGCTTCATATAGCGGAAAACCTTTTTGCCATCTTGTGTAACAACCTCCGCGCGATCCAGCTTCGCCGCATCGGCGCCCGCTTTCAGGTCTGAGACGAACCCCTCCATCACGCGTTTTTCATAATCATCAGGCGCGTTATTTGGGTTGCGCACCTTCAGTGCGGTCCGTCCTACGTCCATGCCGCTGGCTTGCGACCGTTCAGCAGCAATTTTGGGAGCATCAAGATTGCAAACGTCGAGGGCTGCGACGGGACCGCCATTTTTCATGGCAGTCATCAGTTTTTCTTTCAGGCCCTCGCCCAGCCCCTTGATGGCCGCACGCGCCTCGCCGACCATTTCGTCTGTTGGGGCCTCGCCTGCCAAAACAGGCTGCGCGAACAGGGGCACAAGGGCGGCGAACAAAACGGCAAGTCGCATGAAATTCCTCCAAGGTTCTTGGGTGCCCATCTCCGCTGGGGGGCGTTTTACAAACCCGGCGAGCGTGGTCAGATGTTCAAGCCTAAATCATGTTTAGCTGAAGTGAACAGCGGTTCAGCGTGAAAAACATGCTTCAAGCAAGTGCTGGATCGCATTCAAGGGTCTACGAGACATGACCACGATCAAGTCTTCCTGATCTGACGTTCGATCCCGGGGCGTGGGCCACCAAGCGTCAGTGGCTGAACTTTAGCAAATCTAACGAATGCAAAAATAGCAATTGCGGGTCCGCTCCAGTTCTGGATCAGGAATATTACGCAATTGGAGATGAAAAATCAGCGCCTACCCGTACAATTTGTTCAGAGCCGAGCAGGTGTGTAACCCTAACCCACGCCGCCGCCCGTAGGTGTCTCGATGATGATCGCTTCACCATTCTCCAGTACGGTTTCCGCGCAACCGCCAAGGTTTTCTTCACGCCCATCATTGCGGCGGACAGCGTTGCGCCCAAGCGCGCCTGGTTTGCCGCCATCAACACCGGGCGGTGGTACGTCACGAAAGCCAGACAGGATGGCGCAATTCATCTTTTCAAGGAAGCGAATGACGCGGCGGGTGCCATCGCCGCTGGTGAAGCGGCCCCTGCCCCCTGAGCGGCGGCGGATTGAGAACTCCTCCAGCAGTACGGGATACCGCAGCTCAAAAATCTCAGGATCGGTGAGGCGCGTATTTGTCATGTGAACATGCACCGCCGCGGCACCATCAAAACCACTGCTGTGCGTGGTGTCGTCATAGCCTGCGGGCGCACCTGAACAGATCGTCTCGTAATATTGCACTTGTGAATTGCCGAAGGTGAGATTGTTCATCGTACCTTGTGCAGTCCCCAACCCGCGCATCGCTGCGAACAGCGCATTGGTGACGACTTGGCTTGTCTCGACGTTTCCAGCGACGACTGCGGCGGGATAGCATGGCTTCAGCATCGTACCATCAGGAACGACGATTTCGATCGGTTTCAGGCACCCTGCATTCATCGGTATTGGCGCATTGACCATGACACGGAATGCATAGAGCACGGCTGCACGAGTCACGGGTTCGGGTGCATTGAAGTTGTTACCTTGCACGGGGCTGGTGCCGGTGAAATCAACACAGGCGTTGCGGTTTTCCTTATCGGTCGTGATGGCAACGTGGATGGTCGCACCCTGGTCCGTCGTGATTGCAAACTGGCCGTCTTCCAGGCGTGCAATGAGACGACGTACACTTTCTTCCGCGTTGTCCTGGACATGGCGCATATAGGCTTCAACGACATCAAGACCGAAGTGGTTGACCATTTTTTTCAGTTCGGCGGCACCCTTGGCATTGGCCGCGACCTGGGCCTTGAGGTCGGCAATGTTCTTGTCGGGGCGGCGCGCGGGAAAGGCTGCACCCTCCAGCAGCGCGCGTGTCTCTGCCTCAAGGAAACGGCCAGCAGCAACCAGAACGGCATTGTCGATGTAGACGCCTTCTTCTTCGATGCGTTTTGCCTTGGGTGTCATGGAGCCCGGAGTCAGGCCACCAATGTCTTCGTGATGGCCACGCGAGGCGACGTAGAACAGGACTTGCGCACCTGTGTCGTCAAACACTGGCGTTACGACGGTAATGTCAGGCAGGTGCGTGCCGCCGTTGTAGGGCGCATTGAGCATATAGACATCGCCGGGTTTCATCGTGCCGGCGCGATCTCGCACGATCGCTTCCACCGAGCGGTCCATTGATCCCAGATGCACAGGCATGTGCGGCGCGTTAGCGACAAGCGCGCCCGTCGCATCGAAGACTGCGCAGGAAAAATCAAGACGCTCCTTGATGTTGACAGACTGGGCTGTGTTACGGAGCGCTTCGCCCATCTGCTCGGCAATCGACATGTAGAGGTTGTTGAAGACCTCCAGCAGGATGGGATCAGCATCGCGTCCAAGCGCCTCGCGCCGTCTCTTTTCACATCGTGTCATGACGATGTCACTGGCAGGCGACACAGATAGCGCCCAGCCAGGTTCAACGGCGATTGTCTGATTGGGTTCGATAACGAGAGCAGGGCCGTTGATCGGCGCAATACCTGGCGCAATGCCCTTGGCGCGAATGTAGATGTTGGCATCATGCCACCGGCCCTGTGCAAACATCCGCGTCACCCCGGCTGGGCGAGGAGATATTGTGCCTTCTGCGGGTTTTGCCATCCCATCGGCAGTGTCAAGACCGGTTGGATCGCAGGCAACCGTAGTGCTGCCCAGCCCTTCAACCTCGAACACCCCTGCAATGAGCGGCTTTTCAGGAGATATGAACCCGAACTGTCTCAAGTGCATTTCTTCGAATTCATCGCGCATTCGCTTCGGTGCAGATAACGTCACCGCAATTCCCGTATCGGCACCCTCGTATCGCAGATGCAAGCGTGAGGTAATATGTACGTTTGCAGGCAGAACGCCTTCGTTGACGACGCTCCCGGTTACCTCACGAACCATCACGTTCTGCATGTCTGTGATCGTGCGCATGGCATTGTCGCCAAGCTCGATTTCGACCGATTGCTCGCGGCTTGCACGCACGGGGGCCAGGCCCATGCCATAGGCAGACAGCAGACCGGAGAGGGGATGGATCAGTACGGTCTCCATCCCGAGAGCATCGGCGATCAGGCAGGCATGTTGGCCGCCAGCCGCACCAAAACAGTTCAAGGCATAGGCCGTGACATCGTAGCCCCGCGCTACAGAGATCCTTTTGATTGCGTTGGCCATGTTCTCAACGGCGACACGGATGACCCCTTCGGCAACTTCCGCTGCGGATTTCTCGCCCCCCATCTCCAGGGCTAGGCGTTCAAAAGCTGCAACAACTGTTGCGCGGTCAAGCGGCTGGTCCTGTGCGGAGCCAAATACAGCCGGGAAATGCTCCGGGGAAAGCTTGCCAAGCATCACGTTAGCGTCTGTGACGGTCAACGGACCGCCGCGGCGGTAGGCCATTGGCCCAGGATTTGATCCGGCGCTTTCCGGACCGACCTGCAGGCGCGTGCCGTCGAAATTCACGACGGACCCGCCACCAGCTGCCACGGTGTGAATGTGAAGCATCGGCACCCGCAGACGAACGCCGGCAACTTCAGTTTCGAATGTGCGCTCGTAGTCCCCGGCAAAGTGCGAAACGTCTGTTGATGTGCCGCCCATGTCAAAGCCGATGACTTGCTTGAACCCGGCGTTCTTCGCCGTCTCTGCCATGGCGACAATGCCGCCGGCAGGTCCCGACAGGATGGCATCGCGGCCCTGGAACACGTCAGCGGACTTGAGACCGCCCGACGAGGCCATGAACATCAATCTCGGTGCTGCTGCGTCGGCATTATCCCGCTGCAGTTCGCTGGCAACCCTGTCAATGTAGCGCTTCAGGATCGGCGTCAGGTAGGCATCCGCAACTGTCGTGTCGCCGCGGCCGACGATCTTGATGAGCGGCGATACCTCGTGGCTGACGGAAACCTGTGTGAAACCGGCGCGCTGGGCGGCGTCAGCGGCCAGCCGCTCGTGTTCAGGATGGGCATAGGCGTGCATCAGGACTATGGCAACGG
>JBKEAX010000328.1:0-5071 GCA_047972825.1 Hyphomicrobiaceae bacterium
CGCATGGTCGTGCAATGACCTGACCGCGCCAGACAATCTGCGGATATTGTGGCTATATCGTTTGCATCGATTCGAAATGTCATCCGCAACCTCGCAACCGGACACACTGCAATGCGCAAGAAGGACGGTGCACATCTGGAGACGTTTCTGGAAATGATGGCCGTTGAGCGCGGTGCATCGGCCAACACCCTGGAAGCCTATCGCCGCGACCTGGGAGAATTCCTCGACCATTTGGAACAGATCAGCTTGAAGACGGTGGCCGATGCTACCGGCACACATGTCGAGGTCTACGTTCAGGCCCTGGCAGCATCAGGCTTTGCCGCGACCACGCGCGCCCGAAAACTGTCGGCCGTGCGCCAGCTTTTTAAGTTCCTGCTCGCAGAAGGTGTGGTCGACGAAGATCCCACCGCCACAATCTCCGGCCCAAAGCGCGGCCGCGCATTGCCCAAGACACTTTCAGTGGCTGAGGTCGACCGTCTGATGAGCACGGCCAGGGCGCGTATTGAGGGCACCACGGGCCGGGAGCGGCTCTGCGCACTCCGCTTCTATTGTTTGATCGAGGTGCTATATGCCACCGGCATGCGCGTCAGCGAACTGGTTGGCCTGCCCAGAACCGTCCTGGCCGGGGATCGCCGCATGCTCGTCATCCGCGGCAAGGGCGCCCGAGAGCGCCTAGTTCCTCTCAACGCGCCCGCCCGAGCCGGCCTGGATGATTACTTGGCTCTTGCTGAGACAGGCGGCAACGGGCTCTCACCCGCCATCACATCAAAATGGTTGTTTCCCTCCGCAAGTGCTGAGGGTCACCTCACACGACAGAGATTTGCACAGGATCTCAAGCGGTTGAGCGAAGAGGCGGGGATTGATCCAAAACGGGTAAGCCCGCACGTACTGCGCCACGCCTTTGCCAGTCATCTGCTTGACCGGGGCGCAGATTTACGCGCCGTGCAGCAGCTGCTCGGCCACGCCGACATATCAACCACCGAAATTTACACCCACGTATTGGAAGAACGCCTGAAACGCCTGGTCCACGAGCATCATCCGCTCGCGCAGACCAAGGCGGAACCTGGGAGCTGATCTGGCCGCTCACCGGCGTTCATGCCATGTCTACGACGCCTTGACTTTTGCGGTTCTACGGAGTGATTGTCCGCCCCAATGGAGAATTTTGCCTCGCCCGAGGCCCAGAGCATGTCTAGTTGAAGTGCACAGCGGTTCAGCGTGAGAAACATGCTCAAAATAAAAAAAAAACAGAGCGCGTTCGCGATTCCGTGAAAAGTGAACGTGATCTAGCATTGGCTTTGCAGGTGCGCGAACAGCGCGGCGCCGCATAGCCTGAATGGCCAACGGCTTCCAACGCCGTAGAAAGGCACGTCTTGGATAAAAACGTCCCGGTTCGCTTCTATCTCGATTTCGAAAAGCCGATCGCCGAACTGGAAGCGAAAATAACCGAACTAAAGGCAATGAGCTCAGAGGAGGGCGGTGTTTCCCTCTCCGCCGAGATCGAGACGCTTGAGGAAAAGGTTAACGAGCTGCTGGTGGAAATGTATGCCAAGCTTACGCCTTGGGAGAAGACGCTGGTCGCCCGCCATCCCGAACGTCCGCACTGCCTTGATTACATTGATGCCCTGATCGACGACTTCACGCCGCTCGCCGGCGACCGCTACTTCGGCGAGGACGCCGCGATCGTCGGCGGTATTGGCACGTTTCGTGGTCGCTCTGTCATGGTCATTGGCAATGAGAAGGGATCGGATACTCAAAGCCGGATCAAACACAACTTCGGCATGGCCAGTCCGGAAGGCTATCGCAAGGCTGTGCGCCTCATGGAAATGGCCGACAAGTTCAATATGCCGATCATCACGTTGGTGGATACGGCGGGCGCCTATCCGGGCGTTGCAGCAGAAGAGCGTGGGCAGGCCGAGGCGATTGCCCGGTCAACCGATTGCTGCCTCAACGTTAAGGTTCCCATTATTTCCGTCATCATTGGCGAGGGTGGGTCGGGCGGTGCCGTGGCCATCGCAACAGCAAATACTATTCTCATGCTGGAGCACGCGATTTATTCGGTGATTTCACCGGAAGGTGCGGCCTCGATCATATGGCGTGACAGCGATAAAAAAACGGAAGCCGCAACGTCCATGAAGATCACGGCTCAGGATTTGATCGGTCTTTCAGTGATCGATGAGATCGTTACAGAGCCCGTCGGCGGTGCGCATCGTGATCGCCGCCGCATAACCCGGGTTACCGGCAACGCTATCGCCAATGCCCTGGAACGCCTCAGCAGTTTAGGATCCGACGAGCTACGCCAGCATCGGTACGACCGGTTCTTGAAGATCGGCCGTGAACTCCCAGCCTGATACTTTGTTGGCCCGATGGGTATCCATCCACATATCAGTGAACTGTATGGGGCTTTGACAGGGCTATTATGCTCGAACATGCATTATATTTCGCCGCTCGCATGCCGCATTCAGCGGTGATAAACTGGATCAACAGCGTCAATGCGACGCCTGCACCGGGGGCACCGGTAACGTTAACGGTATGTTAACGACTTGGAAGCAATGGTGATCGACGTGCGCGAGGGGCACTGCGTATGAGTCGACGTGAATTAAATTGGAAGGGTGCCGGGCTAATCCGGTCGGTGGGTGCTGTCGTGCTCGCCGCTGTTGCGTTGTCAGGTTGCAGCAATGCACCCCAAATCGCGCCGGCAGACCAGCCTTTGACCAAGCAAACAATGCTGCTGCTTGGCAAGAAGGGCATGAGTGCCCAGGCACCAATTTTCGTTCGCATTTTCAAGGAAGAATCAGAACTTGAGGTCTGGAAGCAGCGCGAGGATGGGCGCTTCTATCACTTCAAGACATATCCGGTTTGCAACTGGTCGGGCGACCTGGGACCAAAGCTGAAGCAGGGCGATAAGCAGGCGCCGGAAGGTTTCTACCGGGTTTCGAGCAACCAGCTGAACCCAAATTCCAGTTTCCACGTTTCGTTCAACTTGGGCTATCCCAACGCATACGACAAATCGTTGGGCCGCACCGGCGACTTCCTGATGGTGCACGGCAAGTGCAAGTCCGCTGGCTGCTACGCCATGACGGATGCGCTCATCGAGGAAATTTACGGTCTCGCACGTGATGCGTTGAAGTCCGGACAGACATCTTTCGATGTTCATGCCTTTCCCTTCCGCATGACCAACGAGAACATGAAGCGTTATTCCAGATCGAAATGGATCGGCTTCTGGCGCACAATGAAGCGCGGCTACGATTATTTTGAAGCCAATCGTGTACCGCCATCGATCGAAGTCTGCGAGCGGCGTTACCTTGTAAACGTTGCAACCATGGACGGTAGCAAACCCGAAGCCGATGCCGCATGCCCAGCGTTCTACCAGCCTAAATTGGAACCGTTCGCGCCACGTTTGAACGAGCAGAAGCTCGCAGCCGAGCGCATCGAGGTGCCAGGTCCAAGAATGCGCACGGCACAGTCCATCCACGCGCCCGAAGGCCAGGAATGGATGCCGCCTGCCGTTGCATCTGCCGGCAACTCCAGCGGTTCAGCGTTCTCCGGCATGTTTGGCTTTGGCAGTAGCAGCAACTCGTCCTACAACGCTCCAAGCAGCTACGGATTCCGCTGAACTGAAAGAAGTTTGGCAGGCCGCTATTTTGTGCGCATGGCCGAACGAACAAACCAACCCCGATGAAAATTTCGCCGCCTCGTTCCAACTCGGCAATCCTTGTCAAAACGCCGCCCGCCATGCCGGGGCAGCGCATTGGTCTGATGGGTGGTTCCTTCAATCCTCCCCACGGGGGCCATGTCGCGATTTCTGAGACGGCTCTACGGCAGCTCAACCTGGATCGGCTTTGGTGGATCGTCTCGCCCGGAAACCCCCTCAAGGATCACGACCGCTTGCCCCCATTGGAGGCTCGCATAGCCGCCTGCCAAGCATTGGCGGGCCAAAGCCCGCGCATCATCGTCACTGGCTTTGAAGCGCAGCTGGGCTCGTCCTACACCTGGACAATGTTGGATTTCCTGCGGCGGCGCCATCCCCAGGTGCGGTTCGCCTGGATCATGGGCGCCGATAACCTCGCCCAGTTCCACCTTTGGCAGAATTGGCGCCACATTGCCGATAGGGTGCCGATTGCCGTCATTGACCGCCCAGGGTGGCATTTTCGCGCTCTGGCATCGCCTGCAGCAGGTGCGCTTGCCCGCCGACGCATCGCCGCAACCCAATCCGCGCACCTGCCGCGCATTGAACCGCCTGCCTGGACCTTCATTCCAACCCGCCTCTCTCCGCTTTCCTCGACCCAGATTAGGAATTCCGGCGGCGGAAGTTAATTTTTAAATAGCTGATATTGAATGAGAAATTTAAATTCACGGGCAATAACTGAGCGCTATCGGCACCACGGCATAAGGATTAAACCGCGCTGGGCGGTCAAAAATGTTGCTTCCCTGCGCGTGTGCCGTTTATCGTTAGGCGCCGCCCGCTATTGCGGGATTGGCATGGCTGCGTAGTATCATGATCTACGATTACCGGCTTATGTCCGCAAAGGCTTGGTTTCCGGCCTGCGCGGCAAACTGACGAAAGGACGTCCACCAGACGATGCCAAGCACACTTGAGGGTGATGCGAACAGCACTCCTCCCACCGAGTTGCTCGCGAAAAAGAGGGCCTCGAAAGACCTGGTCGAGAAAATCCGCCAATGGCTCGACGATGCCAAAGCTGAAGACATCGTCACGATTGATCTCGAAGGCAAAACGTCGATCGGCGATTACATGGTGATCGCCACCGGCCGGACAGACCGCCATGTCGGCGCCATAGCTGATCAAATCCAGCGCAAACTCAAACAAGGGGGCCATGGACGCACGCGCGTCGAGGGCACTGAGGCTTGTGACTGGGTGCTTATCGATACTGGCGATCTGATCATCCACTTATTCCGTCCCGAGGTTCGTGAATTCTACAACCTTGAGAAAATGTGGAGCGTAAATCGTCCGCCAGAAGTGACTGCACACTGATCTGCGATAATGCATGTCGCGCAAAAGTGTGGAGCGGTTTTGCGATAACGGCATGCATAAAATCAAAGACTTAGGGTCCGG
>JBKEAX010000329.1:0-1967 GCA_047972825.1 Hyphomicrobiaceae bacterium
ATCGCGTTCAACTGCATTCCTCACATCGACGTCTTCATGGAAGACGGCTTTACCAAAGAGGAATGGAAGATGATGGCGGAAACCAAGAAGATCATGGACCCCAAGATCAAACTCACCGCGACATGCGTGCGGGTGCCGGTGTTCGTTGGTCACTCAGAAGCCGTCAACATGGAATTCGAAAAGCCGATCACGGCTGATGAAGCACGCGATATCCTGCGTGACGCACCGGGTATTGCCGTTCTCGATAAGCGTGAACCGGGCGGGTATGCGACACCTGTCGAGTGTGCGGGCGAGTTCGACACCTATGTATCGCGTATTCGTGAAGATGCGACGGTTGAGAACGGGCTGGTGCTTTGGATCGTATCCGACAACCTATTGAAGGGTGCTGCGCTCAACACCATCCAAATCGCGGAGACGATGATTGCGCGCAACATGTTGAACAAGGCGGCGTAACGCAGACGTTGGCGCAGGTTTCGTCTGCTCTGCAAACGTAGGCAATAATTCAAAAAATGTGGGGACGGTCCGAGATGGACCGTCCCCGTTTTTTCTCAAAACTGCTGCTGTCTTATTTCGCGAGGTATAGTGTCGAGATCCTCAAAGCGATGTCGCGGAAAGCCTGCCGCAAGGCATCGCCGTTGTTCGCATTGAAGAACATTGAATCGTCGGTCGCACATTGCTTCAGAGTCTGCACCGCCTGTCCACTCGACTTCAACTTGAAGCCGACGGTATAGACCGTGATGCCGGCAGCTTTCATGTTAGTGCACAACGTCCGGGCCTGAGTGGTGGATGATCCGTTCGAAGCCGACCCTGTGCCAACCGGGAAACCCTCTTCGTATTGCGTGTTGTATTCGCCGTCTGTCATCAGAATGGCGATCTTGCGCAGGCTTTCCTGATGGTAGGCACCAGCACGGCTGGTCGGCGGTACCCTCTGTGCCCAATTTGGCGAGAGCATATACCAGGCCCAGGCTGTTCCCAGGTGACCTGCCGTGTTGCCGCTTGCCTGGTATTGGTTGATTGCGTTCTTGAGCATGGACTTGTCCGAGGTGAGCGGGATCACCGAACCGGACTTGGGCATGCATTCGCCATCGCGCGAGTAGAACTTGCCCAGCTTGTTTTGTCCGTTTGGCGGTGCATCGGTAAACGCTTCCGATCCAGTCCGCTCAGTGGCACATTGCGGGTCAAGATAATAATACCTGCCATTAACGCGCACCTTTTGGGGACCGTTTGAAACGACCTCTGCCGCCCAGTTCTTCTCGATGTTGATCGCCTCAGAGAATGGGACAAGCGATACACGCGTCTTGTCTGTTTCCGTCAGCAACACGATGTCGATCAGGTCCTTTGCGGCATCCTGAAGGTCGCTCAGTTTTTGACCGCGCATTGAACCCGTGATGTCGAGCATCATTGCGATTTCCACTTCGCCTTCACCATTGCCACCAGCGGCAACCTGGGCGCGGGCAATCGCTTCGCTCTCCTCAAGCAGTGGCAATCGTTCGATTCCGGCTATGTTGAGGAATGGCGTTTTCACATAAGATTGGCCGTTGGCCTCCATCGCCAGGTTATTGCTGGTCGGTTGGAAATCGACGGTATCATCGACAACAGTGAGATTCGCCGTGTTTTCCTTGTAGTACCTGCGCGCAGCTGCAATTGCGGCACTTACGTTGCTGTTGTCGACCTGCAGTGACCGAGCACCTGCAAGGACGGCGGCATCAACTGCCGATTTTGTTGCATTGCGTGCCGATACCCAACGGCTGATATCCACCGCGCCAGCTACGAACATTACCAAGAGCGAGAAGAGCAGCCCTGTCATGAGGGCTATGGCGCCTTTCTCGTTACAGCGCATTTGCTGTATCAACGCGCAGACCCGGCTGCGTGTCGCCGTGCTAGAAATCCTGAACATTTTTGACTCTCCGACCAAGCTGCTTTTTTGGTTGCGCTTTTGTGCGTATGTGGAGAGTAGATATGCGCAA
>JBKEAX010000334.1:0-3362 GCA_047972825.1 Hyphomicrobiaceae bacterium
AGGCGCTTTTCCCGCTTGCGGCCTTGTCTTCCTGTTTCTCAGCTCCCAATACGAGCCGCGCGACGAGTTCGTCAGTCACGTTGCGCACCGCACGCCCTGCGTCACCAGGATACTTTGCCATATACGAGCGGCCGGGTTGCATACGCGCTGCATCCTGCAGAATGCGCTGGTGGGGCAGCGCCTGATTGAAGCAGCGGTTCTCTGTCTGCTGCTTCAGCCATACTTCGTAGTCATTGTCTGATTCAGAGTGTGGATCGCGCATATTGACGATCACGCCCAGATTCTCGGCAAAACCCATCTCCGGGTTGAGCGCACGAAAGCGGCGGAACACCTCAAGTCCGCAAAGCGACACGTAATCGGGCTTGGTGGGTGATAGGTGGTAGTCCGCTTCGCGCAGCCAGCTTTCCGTCAGCACAGAGAGGCCGGGCGGGCAATCGATCAGCACGACGTCAAACACGGTGGAGACTTCAGCCAACAGGCGGCGGATCGCCTGCCGCAAGCGGGCGTGCTGGCTCTCCTTGGAAACTTCGCGCTCGAACAACGTGAGTTGCATATCGCTTGGAATTAGGAATAACGAGCGCGCTTCTTCAACATCCGAGATGTCGCGCACGACGTAGTCCGTCCAGGGTGTATCTGTTCCGCGCAGCACTGTGGAGACCAGATAGTCAACCAGTGTGCTGTTTTCGGTTTGTAATTTGTGCAAACCCTGGACCGGGACGAGCATGCTGGAGACGCTCGCCTGCGCATCACTATCGATGATCAGAACATTCTTGTCGTGGAATGCGGAGAGTGTTTCAGCAAGGGCCAATACCAGCGTCGATTTGCCGACGCCGCCTTTCGTGTTCATCACCGCCACGGTGTTACGCATGGTCCCGGCCTGCCCCCGTCCGTCTACCCATTTTCCCAATTTTGCCAATTTGCCGTGGTGGCAGCGAGAGCAACCAGAAAAAACCGACCAAAGCGAGGCTGGCGGCGGAACTCTCCCCTGACATGCATGGGACTGTGCTCCCCTGTCATATCGTCAATACCCGAAGCTATGCAAACTTTACAAATGCAAGGCGCCTGACCCAGGTATGTTTTCAGGCCATCGAGCAGGCGATCTGAAGTGCCCCTGGCAACATTCGTGGTTTTGGCCGAGGCTGGTTTGCGGCGTGGAGCACCTGTCGGCGCTTGCAAACCCGCACCAGTGCCGTTACCGAAACTTGTCACCCCGTGTTCTGGTTATCGCGCCGCAGGAGATTTATGTCATGGCTCGCTTTTTTTCCACCATCGGCCTGAAGCCGTTCATGCTTGCTGCCATGCTGGCCACCACGCTGCCGCTGGCCGGTTGCGGGATCAATAACATCCCGACCTACGAACAGTCGGCAAAGGCCGCCTGGTCCCAGGTGCTCAATCAATACAAGCGCCGGTCCGATCTGATTCCCAATCTGGTTGAGACGGTCAAGGGCTTTGCGGAGCAAGAGAAATCCGTGCTGACGGAGGTGGTGGAAGCGCGAGCAAAGGCGACACAGGTGCAGATACCGCCTGACATTCTCACCAATCCAGATGCGATGAAGAACTTCACTGAAGCGCAGAACACGTTGACCGGCGCGCTTGGCCGGTTGCTGGCGGTGGTAGAGCGTTATCCTGACATAAAGTCGGGCCAGAACTTCCTGGCGCTGCAAAACCAGATCGAGAGCACCGAGAACCGGATCTCGGTTGCGCGGCGCGACTACATCGAAGCGGTCCGCGTCTACAATACCGAACTCAAGACGATTCCCGGCCGCTGGTGGAAGGCGTTGATGTATCCGGGTTCGGATGTAATGGCGACGTTCGATATTCCACCTGAAGAAGTGAACACGCCGAAGGTTGATTTCGGAACCAGCAAGTGAACGGGCTGATACATCAGCCCCAAAACATCTGGGATTAGGCTCCATGCCGATAGGGTCTGAACTTCGTGTCAGACGTGTCAAGACGAGTTGGGCTTATGCGTCTTGTCCGCCTTTCACTGTCGTCGCAGTCTGTTTGCTTGCCGGCCTGCTTGCCCTGGGACAGATCGCAATTGTTGCAGCTGCGCCGACGTTCCCGGAGCTGACCGGGCGCGTGGTCGATCTGGCAAACTTGCTTGACCCGCAGGCAGAAGCTTCACTTTCGGCCGACCTAGCGGCACTGGAGACAAAATCCAGCGACCAGATTGTGGTGGTTACGCTGCCGTCATTGCAGGGCTTTGCGATCGAGGACTTTGGCTATCAACTCGGCCGGCATTGGGGCATTGGCCAGAAAGGCAAGGACAACGGCGCCCTGCTCATTGTCGCGCCCAGCGAACGCAAAGTGCGGATTGAGGTGGGCTACGGTCTTGAGCCACATCTGACCGACGCGATGAGCACGCTTATTATTCAGAATGCAATCCTTCCGCGATTTCGCCAGGGAGATTTCCAGGGTGGCATTCTAGCCGGCGTGCGCGACATGACCGACGTCGTAACTGGCGATGCAGGCGCCGTGAAGCAGCGCGCCAAGGGCATGCGGCGGGGCGACGAGATGGACAACGAGCAGCTTATCTTCCTCGCCATCTGGCTGGCGGTTTTTGCTTTCGTCATCTATGTGCAATTCCAGCAGGCGCGACAGGGAGCCTGGGGCGGACGCCGGCGCAGGGGCCGCGACGGTGGCGTGATTGTTATTCCTGGAAACAGCGGCGGCTGGTCTGGTGGCAGCGGTGGATTCGGCGGAGGTGGCGGTGGATTTGGCGGCGGAGGCGGCGGGTTCGGAGGCGGAGGCTCTTCTGGCGGATGGTAACGCAATCCTTATGTGGCGTTTGCGCTTTCATGCGGAAGCATGTTTCCCATGGCTCTACCGCTTAACACTTCGGCTAAACATGCGCTCTTGCTGGAGGCATGTTTTTCACGCCGAACCGCTTAACACTTCGGCTAAACATGCACTATGGCACTTGGTACAGGCAGGACATAATCGATGAGCGAGGCAGAACGGACGCAGTTTGAGCGGCGTGGTGGCCTGCTCTTCAGCGAGCAAGAAGAGCGGCGAATTGCCGAGGCGATCATCGCTGCGGAGCGTTCGACTTCGGGCGAGATCGTCGCGGTGATTGCGGCAGAGAGCGATAGCTACCTTTATGCGTCTTTCCTTTGGGCGTCGATCGTCGCGTTATTGGTGCCATGGCCCTTCATCGTCTTCACCTGGCTACCCGTGCAATGGATCTTCCTTGGGCAGCTTCTGGTTTTTCTTGTTCTTCTGCTTGTTTTTCTGCCGCAACGGGTTCGCCTCAGCCTGGTGCCGCAGTCTGTCAAGAGGCTGCGGGCGCACCGCCGCGCGGTCGAACAGTTCCTGGTGCAAAACCTGCACACGACCTCCGGCCGAACCGGCGTATTGAT
>JBKEAX010000350.1:0-2179 GCA_047972825.1 Hyphomicrobiaceae bacterium
ATGGTGCCTGGCCGGGCTGGTCGCGTGTTCGTTTTTGCAGCACTCGATGCCGCATGCGGGACGTTGCCGCCACCGGAGCTGGCGGTCATCCGAAAGCCCTCCAAGGGAGACCTGTCCTACCGCAGCGGATTGAAGACGAAGATCGCAGTGTCTGCAGGCGGAACCTGCAAGGATGCGGAGGCGTCTGGCACAGGCGTTTACTACACGGCCCATGAAGGAGCATCAGGCACGGACAGCTTTTCCCTGACCGCCAAGCTTGCTAGTGGTGAAACGATGACACGTGACTTTGATGTCAGCATCGCGGAATGAGCCACGAGCATGTTTAGCTGAAGTGTGGAGCGGTTCAGCGTGAAGAACATGCTCAAATAAAAAAAGAGAGCGCGTTTGCGATTCTGTGAAAAGTGAACGCGATCTGGCTCAGCAGGAAGCATGTCCTGACCGCGAGCCCGGGCGGGGTACCACGTCAGTGCAGCACCAGCACAAACACTTCACGCCTCGTCTTGGTCAAGAACATGATTTGCAGCACTCTTCCATCGCTCGTTTTCGATCAGCGTGGATCGGTAGACCTTGAGCTTGCTGCACCCTGGCAGCTCTTTCAGGGTTTCCTTGACGGACTGCGCGAGCGGGGCCGCCATCCAAGGACTAAGCGTTATGCGCGATATCGCCGAAATGGGAATCTGAATCGGATAGAATTCGGTCTTTTCTATCTGGCTCACATAGAGCAACCGAAACTCCTGCTCGTCGCGATACGGGATTCGCTTCAGGAAAGGCAAATCGTCGATCGCAACTGGAGTGGCGGTCACCTCATTGATTTCCTTGTAGACGACGTCACGGGCTGTAACGCTCTCGTCCTTGGCTAAGGCCTCGTTAAGCCTGGTCTCACTGAATTCGACACAGAGGCCGTCGCCACCTGAGGAGAATACACGCCAGTGATGGTAAGTCTCCGGAGCGCGCGCGAAGCAAAGGGCCAACACGCTCGCAGCGCGATTCCGTTGCTTGTACTGCGCGAGATAATAGGCATCGTTCTTGTCGTCCCAGAAGGCAGGATTCAGAAGCGTAATGCTTCGATTTCTAAGAATGTGAAGTGCAGACGCAATGTTAGTGTACCGGCGTATCGAATTGGCGCTCATGTACCATCCAGTGAATTGATAGAAGTCCAGAATCAAGCAGTGAAACCTACCTCACCGTCATTCTTGCGGTCCACTGATGATCAAGCATGGATCCGTTTGTCCCCTGATTATGAACCTTTGCAGCGCCCCAATGCATTCTGCCTGTATTGGGTTGTTGCTATGCCCCCTCTCCCTTCCTGCGGCTCATGAATGCGAGGCGTTCGAACAGGTGCACATCCTGCTCGTTCTTGATGAGCGCACCGGCAAGCGGTGGGATGAGTTTTCGCGGATCGCTTTCGCGCAACATCTCCGCGTCTATATCTTCGTTCAAAAGCAGCTTGATCCAGTCGAGTAGTTCCGACGTTGAGGGTTTCTTCTTCACACCGGGCACGTCGCGCAGATCGTAGAAGATGCGCATGGCTTCGTTGACTAGCCTGCCCTTCAAATCCGGAAAGTGCACCTCGACGATTTCGCGCATGGTGTCGGCGTCGGGAAACTTTATGTAGTGAAAGAAGCACCGCCGCAGGAAAGCGTCGGGCAGTTCCTTTTCGTTGTTCGACGTGATGATGACGATGGGCCGTTGCCGCGCCTTCACCGTCTCGCCCGTTTCGTAGACAAAAAATTCCATGCGATCGAGTTCCTGCAGCAGGTCGTTTGGAAACTCGATGTCGGCCTTATCAATCTCGTCGATCAGCAGCACGGGACGCTTTTCCATCTCGAAGGCATCCCACAGTTTGCCGCGACGAATATAGTTGCGAATGTCCTTCACTTTTTCGTCGCCGAGTTGGCTGTCACGCAGGCGCGAGACCGCGTCATATTCATAAAGCCCCTGCTGCGCCTTGGTGGTTGATTTGATGTGCCACTCCAGTATGGGCGCGCCGATCGCTTCGGCGACCTCCAGTGCAAGAACGGTCTTTCCGGTTCCAGGCTCTCCCTTGACCAGCAGTGGCCGCTCAAGCGTGATTGCAGCGTTGACGGCGACTTTCAGATCATCGGTCGCGACGTAAGACTTGGTGCCAGAAAACTTCATGCCCACCTCTGATATATGTCTGCACGCCCGTTGGCGGGCT
>JBKEAX010000351.1:0-1991 GCA_047972825.1 Hyphomicrobiaceae bacterium
TGCTGCTGCGCTGGTGGCTGCGGCTCAGCATAGCGCGCATAGCCCGGATGCCCCTGATTAAGATGCCTCCGTGGATCTGGATGCCCCTCCGGTGCCTGGTTCGGCTCAGGCCATCGCTGGGCGGAATTCGCAGGTCCGGTATTGCGTGCCATGATGATAATCCCCAGCCCTTACGGGCAAAACCTCAGAATCGCAACTCTAACGCATTGCGTCGGGGGCCTCGACGCCAAGAATAGCCAATCCTGAGGATATCACACGTTGAGTTGCGGCAACGAGGGCCAAACGCGCCGCCGTCATTTCTCTATCATCTTGTTGGATAAAGCGTAATTGTGGCGAATCATTGCCTCGGGACCACTGCCCATGGAGCGCTGAGGCGAGCTCGAAAAGATAGAACGCCAGCCGGTGCGGCTCGTGCGCCGCTGCCGCTCCCCCCATCAGACGCGGGAACTGTGCCAGCCGCTTCATGAGATCAATTTCACCGGGGTGATCAAGTTTGGACAGGTCCGCACCAGTTACCTCTGCGCTGTCTCGTGTAAGGCCTGCAAACGCCTCCGCAGCATTCCGAAACAGCGATGCCGCCCGCGCATGGGCATACTGAACATAGAATACCGGGTTGTCCTTGGACTGCTCCGTCACCTTAGCAAAGTCGAAATCCAAGGGTGCATCGTTCTTGCGATACAGCATCATGAAGCGAACAGGATCGCTCCCCACCTCGTCAACCACATCGCGCAAGGTGACGAAGGTGCCAGCACGCTTCGACATCTTGTAGGGTTCGCCGCCCTTGAACAGCTTCACGAGCTGGCACACCTTGATGTCGAGATCAGCCTCCCCTCCCGACAATGCCGCAACCGCCGCCTTCATGCGCGGGATATAGCCGATATGATCGGCCCCAAACACGTTGACCAGGTGTTTGAAGCCCCGCTCCAGCTTGTCGTAGTGATAGGCAATATCGGCGGCAAAATAGGTGTAGCTGCCATCCGATTTCTGCAACGCGCGGTCAACGTCGTCGCCAAAGTCGGTGGACTTGAAAAGCACCTGTTCCCGCTCCTCCCAGTCGTCTTCGTCGTGCCCCTTGGGTTTGGGGAGCTGGCCTGTGTAGATCAGACCTTTGGCCTCAAGCGCGGCTATGGCTTCTGAGACCCGATCGCGCCCGTTCTCCTTGAGAGAAGCCTCGGAGAAAAAGACGTCGTGGCGGATATTGAGAGCCGACAGGTCATCCTTGATCATCGCCAGCATCGCGGCAATGGCCTTTTCCCGGACCAGCGGAAGCCAATCACCCTCATCGCTATCCTTGAGCTTGCCGCCAAACTCTTCCGCCAGGGCGGCACCTACGGGCTTCAGGTATTCGCCCGGATATAGCCCCTCTGGGATTGCCCCGATATCCTCACCCAGCGCCTCGCGGTAGCGCAGAAATGCCGAACGCGCGAGCACATCGACCTGGGATCCAGCATCGTTGATGTAGTATTCGCGGGTCACGTCATAGCCGGCGAATTCCAGGAGGTTGGCGAGCGCATCTCCAAAAACCGCACCCCGGCAATGTCCGACGTGCATGGGGCCTGTTGGATTGGCAGAAACGAATTCGACGTTGACCTTGCCCTTGGAGGCGTGCTCCGCCCGGCCGTAATCCATCCCATCACGTTCAATCTGCCCGATCACGTCCTGCCAGAACGCCGGCTTGAAGGTCAGGTTCAAGAAACCCGGTCCCGCCACGTCAATCCTATCGACAATTTCTTCTCCCCCCAGCCGCTCCTTGAGCTGTTCGGCAATATCGCGCGGCTTCATGCGGGCGCGCTTGGCGAGCACCATGGCGGCGTTTGAGGCAAGGTCTCCATGTGTTGGGTCGCGGGGAAATTCAACATCAAGCGGTGGAATTTCTAGGTCAGATGGCAACGCACCGTCAGCCTGCATGGCGCCCAGCGCCTTCGCAATGAGGGACTCAACATGCTCAAAGGCGTTCATGAACGTGCTTTCCTTATTACGGTTAGGGAAGT
>JBKEAX010000490.1:0-4480 GCA_047972825.1 Hyphomicrobiaceae bacterium
GGGCACGCATCGTGTGTGCAAATAGAGAATTTTCCGACGAAGTGGATCCTTGTTCGTCGTAGAAAATACAAAAATATCAAAAAACTATAGCGCTGTTCCGATCCGTTTCCATCGGATCGGAAAACGCTCTAGTGGCCTGTCGCTGCCCAAAATCGACACATAGCCGCAACCGAATACGATTTTGGCGCGACATGAAGGTCACTAGGAAAATCATGGTCTTAGTGTGGCGTTTAACGCGCGTTAATTGACGAGAAGCTTGCTACACGGAGAGGTCAATTAAGGCGCGACGCCACACTAGCGAGCGCGCCTGAGCTGAATTCCAGGTTCGGCTCGGGGCGCAGAGAAATCACCAGTCGGCCTGTAAGCCGGGTTCTGTCTGGAGTTGCCTCCGCGACGGCCATTCATCTGGGACGACGCTTGCGCGCCGCCTCTTGCAACCAACCCGGGTGACTGGCCAGGAAACGGGCTTGGCGCCATGCGGCAAGCCGCACGCGCCTGGCCACCCCTATTTGGTCTTGCTCCCGGTGGGGTTTACCTTGCCACGCCTGTCACCAGGCGCGCGGTGCGCTCTTACCGCACCCTTTCACCCTTACCCGTCGCGCTTGCGCGCGGCCTGGGCGGTTTGCTTTCTGTGGCACTTTCCCTGGGGTCACCCCCGGCGGCCGTTAGCCGCCACCGTGTCTCCTTGGAGCCCGGACTTTCCTCCAGCAGCGACACCCTTGCGGGGCCGCCGCCAGCGGCCGCCCGGCCGACTGGTGCGCGCAATAAGGCGGAGGAGACTGGAAAGGTCAAGAGCGTTGGTGCCACGCGCGTCAGCTTCAGCCTGTCAGCCGACCAACGCAGCTAAACATGCCGGTTTCACAGTAAATGAAGGTAGCGCTCCGGTTATCGCCGCCATCACTTACCTTGTCATTGGTCTGCAAGGCCAAACACGATCACAGCACTGCCCTGTCGGAAGCCCCAGATCTGGCTGCCTCCCGCTGCCACAGCAATATATTGCTTGCCGTCAAGTTCGTAGCTCATCGGCGGGGCATTAACCCCGGCACCGCAGTTGAAGCTCCACAGCTTGGTACCCGTCTGGGCGTCGAAAGCTGAAAAGTCGCCACCACCTTCTCCGGTAAAAACCAGCCCGCCAGACGTTGCCAGGACACCCCCAATGAGCGGTTGCTCCAACCGTGTCTGCCAGGCGATACGGCCCTTGTTGGCAAGATCAAGGGCTGTCAGCGTTCCCCAGTTTGGTTCTTGCGATGGTACGATCGTGAAATATGGCACCGCTGGCTTGTCACCAAATGCCGGCAGCTCACTCGTGCGATAGATCATCGGGATATGAGAACCGGCAACGAAAACCGTCTGCTTGTTGGGGTCATATGAGGCTGGCGACCAGTTTGTGCCGCCGGCGGGGCCGGGCGTTATCCGCACGCCTTCAGGTGTGGGGCGTTTAAAGAGATTTTCCTGGGGCACGAACGCTTCGGACTTGAACAGGAGATCGCCATTGCGGCGATCATGCACGTAATACCAGCCCATCTTGCTCGCTTCGCCAACCGCCGGGATTTTCTTGCCATCAATCTCAACATCGAAAAGCGTTGGGGGACTGGCAACGTCATAGCCCCACATGTCGTGGGGTACCTGCTGGTAGTGCCAGACCAGCTTGCCTGTTGCTGAATCAAGAGCAACCAGGGATACGGTGTAGAGATTGTCACCTGGACGCGTTCCGTCGGCCGCCTGTGGAGACGGGTTACCGGTGCCGAAATAAATAATGCCGGTGGCGGTGTCGACTGCCGGCGTATGCCAGATTGATCCACCACCGTATTTCCATGCGTCGTGGTATTTCGCCTGGTTGGCCTTCTCGGTTTCGATGTCGCGAAACATGGGAACACCATCAGGCGTGTGTGTCCTGTAGCTGCCTTCCCAGCCTTCGCGCGTGGTCTCGAATTTCCAGACCTGCTTGCCTGTTTCGGCATCGAATGCGGCTATATACCCTGAGCGGCCGTATGATCCCGACACACCAACAACGGCACCCAAAGGCGCACCGGGACGCGGGCTGTCGAGATGCAGGCCGTAACCCACGCCGGTAATGCCAATGATGACCTTGCCCTCATAGACCAAGGGCGCAAAGGCGGCGCCGACACCTGTCGATCCCGTCACCTTGCGGCCCTGCAGGGGATCCGTTTCCGCCATCAGCGCCTTGTTTTCAGTGGGGTCTTCGCCATGCGAAGCAAGCGTCACGTCCCACACAGGCTCACCGGTTGCTTGGTCAAGCGCGATCAGGCGGGCATCGACGGTGGCAACAAATATCTTTCCATAGCCGATGGACGCTCCGCGGTTGGCCGGTCCACAGCAGGTTTTCTCCGAAGCCCGCTTGTGAGCGTATCGCCATTTCTCATGCCCGGTTTTGGCATCTACCGCCACGACATGCGCGTAGGGAGTTGTCAGATACATGACCCCATCAGCAATCAACGGCGATGTCTGGAACGTGGCGGCGAACCCCGTCTGATAGATCCACTTTGGAACAAGGCGCTTGACGTTCGCCGGGTTGACCTGATCGAGAGGTGAAAAGCGCTGCTGGCCATAGTCACGGCCATAGGTCAACCACTCGGTGCGATTGTCATTCGCAGCCTTCAACCGGGCATCCGTGACATCTCCGGCAAAGGCATCTGATGCTGCTGACGCAAGGACAAGCGCCATTGCCACAGATCGCGTCAGGGCAGTGTTCATCATGCTTCCTTTGACATGAAATCATCACGACAATTCACAATGACATTCTACTGCGTAAGCGCAGGTCCACTGACGCGCACTTAAATTGATCGTGATTGCACGTGAACTTCGACCGAAGTGGAATTTGAAATCAGCCAATGAGGCCCTTGTCATTGCGTTGAACCGCAATGATGGAAGAACGCGGCAACTTTCCATCACCATCCGGCCAGTCGCCACCTGGATGTTGAATGCCCACAAACATCGTCCGGCGATCGATGGACCAGCACAGCCCCGTCACTTCGCACCCATTGGGGCCGCTCATAAAGCGCACTATCTCTCCCGTTACGGGATCTCCGGCAAGCATCTGGTTGTTACCCATTCCAGCAAAATCGCCTGCATTGGTGTCTTTGCCATCAGTTTGGATCCAGATGATGCCCTGCATGTCAAAGGCCATCCCGTCAGGTGCGTTGAACATGCTTCCTGAATTGATGTTCTTCGACCCGCCATAGGTATTGCGATAAACATCTGGATTACCAGCCATCACGTAAAGGTCCCAGCTGAACGTGGTTGCAGCGTGATCGTCATTGTGCGGCCGCCAGCGAACAATCTGGCCGTAATGATTGGTCTGGCGAGGGTTTGGCCCGTTGACAGGCGTTGCATCGCCACCAGCGTTCGGTTTCACGCCTCGGTTCTTGTTGTTCGTCAGGGCGCAATACACCTCCGTGACATTAGGGTTAGTCGCAACCCACTCCGGACGGTCCATAGTCGTAGCGCCCACTGCCGACGCCGCCATGCGCGTGAAGATCAATATTTCTGCTGCACCCATTGACGTCGTTTCCGGTGTCAGGGCCAACCATTCGCCGCTCTGGTCGTCATTGAATTTCGCGGCGTAAAGCACGCCCTGTTCAAGCAGCTCCGATGTTGCGCCTCCGGGGCTGTAGCGGCCATCCGATACGAACTTGTAGAGATATTCGCCGCGTTCATCGTCGCCCATGTAGACAACGACGCGGCCGTCGGATGCCAGAACAACCTCGGCGTTTTCATGTTTAAAACGGCCAAGAGCGGTGTGCTTTATGGGCGTGCTGGTGGGGTCAGCCGGGTCAATCTCGACAACCCATCCAACGCGATGGGGCTCATTCGGGTTTTGTGCTGTATCGAAACGCGCATCCCACTTGTGATAATCATAGCCCCAGCCATCGGCATCGATGCCGTAGCGGGCATAACCTTTGACAACCATTGGGTACAGGGCGACTCGGGATTTCTCAGTCGAGCCAAAATAGCCATTGAAGTTCTCTTCGCACGTCAGATACGTGCCCCATGGCGTTTTGCCCGCACCGCAATTGTTCATAGTGCCTGAAGCCGCCATGCCGGTTGGATCAGCTCGCGTCTTGAGCAGTACATGGCCGGCGGCAGGGCCAGCAAACTTCATCGGCGTGTTATGCGTGATACGTCGGTTGAAGGGGCTGTCCTTGACAATCGACCAGCCGTTCTCACCCTCGGCAATTTCCAGCACTGAAACACCCTGCAGGTTTTGCAGCTTGAGCACATCACCGGCGTTCGCCGGAACACCTTTCTGTGCCGCTGGCAGATTTATTTCCCGATTGGCGTATTCGTGGTTGATGGCGATGAGTTGGTGCCCCTGAAAGGCAAATGTCTCCATGCCATCGGTGTTCTCACCAAAGACCTTGTCGGAATTCTCAACTCCGCCACCATTGGCGACGTCATAGCCGTCAGCGCTGGAAAACAACGGATCACCCCACCGGGCTACAACTTTCCAGTTGTAGCC
>JBKEAX010000496.1:0-2660 GCA_047972825.1 Hyphomicrobiaceae bacterium
AACAGCTGCGGATATGAGAAGGCATCAGTGCTAGGGTCCGAACCCAATAGCAATGAAGCCGCAAGTAGATAGACCGAGAGTTCAACCGTGATCGACGAGCAATTTCATCGCATAAAGCGCCTTCCGCCTTACGTATTTGCCGAAGTCAATAGACTGAAGGCAGAAGCGCGGGCCGGTGGCGCTGACATCATTGACCTCGGCATGGGCAACCCTGACCTTGCGACGCCCCAGCATATCACCGAGAAACTGATCGAGACTGTCGGCAAGCCGCGCACCAACCGTTATTCGGCGTCAAAGGGCATCCCAGGCCTGCGTCGGGCTCAGGCTGCCTATTATGACAGGCGGTTCGGCGTGAAGCTCAATCCCGAGACACAGGTCATTGCCACGCTTGGGTCCAAGGAAGGCTTTGCCAACATGGCTCAGGCGATTGCGGCGCCTGGCGATGTCGTCATTGTGCCCAATCCTACCTACCCGATACATGAATTCGGTTTCTTGATTTCGGGCGGTTCAGTGCGACATATCAATGCCAGCACGGGCGAGGATTTTCTGCGCGATGTGGAACGCACCTGTCGTCATACCGTTCCAAAGCCGATTGCCATGGTGCTTTCGTATCCATCCAACCCGACGGCAAAGGTGGCCGATCTCGATTTTTATACAAGCGCCGTCGAACTGGCCAAAAAGCTTGATCTCATAATCCTGTCGGATCTGGCGTACTCGGAAATCTACTTCGATAACAATCCGCCACCGTCGGTGCTGCAGGCTCCAGGCGCTTTCGACGTTGCTGTCGAATTCACATCGCTATCGAAAACGTATTCCATGCCGGGGTGGCGGATGGGGTTTGCGGTCGGGAACGAGCGCCTCATCACGGCTTTGGCGCGCGTCAAATCGTATCTCGACTACGGTGCCTTCACGCCGATCCAGGTGGCTGCCGCGGCAGCCCTTAATGGACCGCAAGAGTGTATCGAGGAAATTCGCCAGACCTATAAACGCCGCCGCGATGTTCTGGTCGAGAGCTTTGGACGGGCTGGATGGGATATTCCGCCGCCGCCGGCAACGATGTTCGCCTGGGCGCCGATTCCTGAGAAATTCAAGCCAATGGGATCGGTGGAGTTTTCCAAGCTGATGATCGAGAAAGCAGACGTGGCTGTTTCGCCCGGCTTGGGTTTCGGCGAATACGGCGAAGGCTTCGTGCGCATTGCTCTGGTGGAGAACGAGCATCGCATTCGCCAGGCGGCGCGCAATATCAAAAAGTTCCTCGCCCAGACACCCGAAACGTTGCATAACGTCATTCCTATCCCACAAAAAGCGTCCCGCTAGACAATTCTTAATATGACAACGCCTTTGAAACTCGGCATCGCCGGGCTCGGAACCGTCGGTGCCGGGCTGGTTCGGCTGATTTCCGAAAATGCTGATCATCTCGCCGCAACAATCGGCCGTGGCCTTGCCGTGACCGCTGTTTCGGCGCGCAACAAATCCAAAGACCGCGATTGCGACGTGTCCGCCGCTCGCTGGTATGACGATCCCATCAAACTCGCCCAGTCCAGCGATATTAATGTGTTCGTTGAGTTGATTGGTGGTGAGGAAGGTGCTGCCCGTGCCTCTGTCGAAGCAGCATTGCGGGCTGGAAAGCATGTCGTCACTGCAAACAAGGCCTTGCTCGCCCGCCATGGTGTAGCGCTGGCCCGGCTGGCTGAACAAAGTGGCGTTGCCCTGAATTTCGAAGCAGCGGTTGCCGGCGGAATTCCTGTCATCAAGACGTTGCGTGAAAGCCTGTTATCGAACCGCATCAATCGGATCTACGGCATCCTCAATGGCACATGCAACTTCATCCTGACCAAGATGCAGGAAGATGCGCGCGCTTTTGCTGACGTGCTCGCCGAAGCGCAGGACTTGGGTTACGCGGAGGCTGATCCGACGTTCGATATCGGTGGTTTCGACACCGCACACAAATTGACCATCCTGACGAGCCTTGCGTTCGGTACGGAAGTGGCGCTCGATGAGGTTCATGTCGAGGGAATCGAAAAAATCACCGAAGGCGACATCCAGGCCGCCGATGAGTTGGGCTATCGCATCAAGTTGCTTGGTGTAGCCTTACGCACCCGGTCAGGTGGCATTGAGGCGCGCGTTCATCCGGCCATGGTGCCTAAGCATTCCGCCATTGCCGAAGTTTCAGGCGTTACCAACTGCACCGCCATTGACGGCGACCGTGTCGGCAATCTGCTTCTGATCGGCCCAGGTGCTGGTGCCGATCCAACGGCCTCTGCCGTCGCCAGTGACGTGATCGATATTGCACGCGGTATCGTCCTGCCTGCCTTCATCGTGCCAGCTCAGCGCCTGAAACCACATACGCGTGCCAGGCTGGGCGAACACCAGGGCGCATATTACGTCCGCTTGTCGGTCTATGATAAACCCGGTGCCATGGCTGCAATTGCCAAGCGCATGGGAGACCGCGGCGTTTCATTGGAATCGATTGTCCAGCGCCGCGCCAAGAATAGTTCGCTACCTGGTGCAGGAAGCCGTGGTGAGCCCGGCGCGCCGGCAACTGTTACACTCATAACTCATGATACAACCGAGGAGGCAATCCGTGGTGCTCTTGATGCCATTGAGGCGGACGGGCACGTTTCGGAAATGCCGCAAATGATTCGAATTGAAACTCTCTA
>JBKEAX010000525.1:0-2295 GCA_047972825.1 Hyphomicrobiaceae bacterium
CAATCCAACGCCTCGGCGTGACACCCCATCACCGCCGGTCGTTCAAACCGGTGCAACTTGCCCTCAGCATCACCTAAGAGCATGTTCAGCCGAAGTGTGCAGCGGTTCGGCGTGAAGAACATGGCGAGAAATAAAAGAAAATGGAGCGCGTTCGCAATTCCGCGAAAAGTGGACGCGATCTAGAATAGCACTGCTGAACATCTATGATCGGGACGCTTGGCAAGTCCTCAGATCAGAGATCAAGAAACTCACGACAAATTTTAATCTGTAACAAAACATAGAAAGTGCATTGGATTTAATGCCTCCACAAGGGTATTCCCCCCGTAACAATGCAGGGTTCTCGTGCGAATTCCCCCAAATTCACAGGTTTCCAACGTACGATCCGAGACTGCGCCAAATTCGACTTAATTCAAGTGTTTCCGTTCAGCCTGCGTTCAGGTGCTGGTACCTATTATTGCCAATATTAGGGATCGGCATGGCTTTGGCATAGAATCATGCCAGCGTTAAGCAGACCTTCCACCAACCGTGCGCCTATTAATCTGTCCCGGACATAGGGCGCTTCAAGCAAATCGATGCGGGACAACAACTATCGAGGAAGCAGATGATCAAGATTTCAAAGACCATCACAGCAGCAGCCCTCGCCGGCGCACTTGCATTATCCGCCAGCACGGGTGCATCCGCAGCCAGCACCAGCGCTTTGGCCGGCCTTAAGACCGCTGACGTTGCAAACGCCGTTGTTGACGTTCGTGGCCGCCACCATCGCCATTATCGTCGCCACCGTGGACGCAACATCGGTCTGGGTATTCTGGGTGCAGCAGCAGCGACGGCGATCATCGCCGGTGCAGCAAACGCGGAGAGCCGCCGCAGTCGCTATGACCGCTGCGAATACTACGATTACAAGTGCTCACGTGGAAACGGCTGGGCTTGCCGCAGGTTCGATCGCTACTGTGACTACTACTAGGACGAAGGCTCGCGCTTGATCCTGCGTGATCGAAGCGTGACCACAAGCGAACGCGCCGCCCCCCTGCGGCGCGTTTTGCGTTTTGGATAATCAATGAGCCCGGTTCATCCTGCCTGCAACCTCACACGTTGCATCCAAAAGCACTGCCCTTCGCGTGACACAAGCCCATGCGATAAGGCATAATCTGCTTTGCAGCCTGCCTGCCGCACTACTTTTTAACCTTTCGTTAAGGGTCCGCGTTCATTCTCTCTTAACCTTGAGTTGGTGCGGTCGTGGTGGTGGGGTGTAGTGTGGATTTTTGTCACCTCCGTGAAGTTGTAGTGAGTAGTTTTCAATGGGTATGCGTCGCGGTTCGGGCCCACGTGGGTCTGGAGATTACATTGTTGTCGGAGACAGTCTCGACGAGCTTCGTCGATTACCCGCTAAGAGCGTAGATCTTGTCTTCGCCGATCCTCCATACAATTTGCAGCTTGAAGGCGAACTGCTTCGTCCCAACAACACGCGCGTCGACGGTGTCGATGATGATTGGGATAAGTTTTCCAGCTTTGCCGACTACGATGCTTTTTCGCGGGCCTGGCTCGCAGAGTGTCAGCGCATCCTGAAACCGGACGGCGCGCTGTGGGTCATCGGCTCCTACCACAACATTTTTCGGCTAGGTACGGCGCTACAGGATCTGGGCTTCTGGATCCTGAACGATATTGTGTGGCGCAAGGTCAACCCGATGCCGAACTTCCGCGGCCGGCGTTTCACCAATGCGCATGAGACGTTGATTTGGGCGACACCCAACCAGAAGTCTCGCTACACATTCAATTACGAGAGCCTTAAAGCCCTCAATGACGACTTGCAGATGCGATCCGACTGGTTGTTCCCGATCTGCGCCGGCGCTGAACGGCTGAAGGACGCCAATGGCCGCAAAGCCCATCCAACACAAAAGCCGGAAGCACTGCTGCACCGTGTGATTCTTGCCTCCAGCAATGTTGGCGACGTGGTACTCGACCCGTTTTTCGGCACCGGGACAACAGGTGCTGTGGCAAAGCGCCTGGGGCGCAAGTTCATCGGCATCGAGCGCGACCCGGGCTACGCTGAAGCCGCCATGGCGCGGATTGCAGCAATAAAGCCACTGCCAGCATCGGCACTTGAAACCCAACCATCCAAGCGCGCAGCACCCCGGGTTCCATTCGGCACCATCGTCGAACTAGGAATTCTGACGCCCGGCAGCCAGCTTTTCGATCCAAAGGCCGCCATCCGTGCAGAAGTAAAAGCCGACGGGACGCTTGCCCACCGCGGCCGGCAGGGTTCGATCCACCGTCTGGGCGCGGAAGTTCAGGGCAAGA
>JBKEAX010000528.1:0-11549 GCA_047972825.1 Hyphomicrobiaceae bacterium
TCCAAGTTGCCATTGGCACGGGGATACTTCGCATCAATGGCTCGGCTGGCGCTGACGTGCTCGACATTCAGGCTGAACTGAAACAGGTGCCAGCTGCTGTTGTGGCACTGGCAGCGCCTGATCTTGGGCTGGCAGGCACGATCAATGGCAACGCCACAATCAAGGGGAAGGCATCTGATCCCAAGGTCAACACGAAAATCACCGTCGCTGGCGTCTCGATCAAGGAGACACGTTCTCAACAACTGCCCGCTGCTGACATTACCGCGGATATAAAGGCCGCGGACGGCACCGCACAGGTCAACGTCCGCACCACAGCACGCGGCGGGCTCGATATGGTGCTCAAAGGAACTGCTGGTTTCAAAAAGGATGGCCGGCTCGCGCTTTCTGGCCAGGGCAAGGTGCCTCTGGGATATGGCAACGTGTTCCTTGCCGACCGAGATGCACGTGTGGATGGGGTGGCGATGCTGTCTGCGCAGATTACCGGACCGATTGCCGAACCAAAGATTGACGGGACAATTCAGGTGAACGGTGCAACGGCGCGCGATTCAGAAGTCGGGCTGGAGTTGAAGAACATTGTTGCCGACATCGGATTTGCACGAGACAAGGTGACGTTGCGCAATCTCTCGGCGATCAGCGCGAAGGGCGGCAACATAAAAGCTGGTGGTGCAGTGCTCTTGCCTTCGGGCAACGACCCGTCAATGAATATCGATGTCAAACTTGCCGCGTTCAAGTTCGGCAATCAGGATCCCGTTGCAGGCGAGATCGACGGCCAGATGACGGTGACTGGGCCGGTCAGCGCACTGGTGGCCCGTGGTGACCTGCAGATCAAGCGGATGGACATCACGATCCCAAACCAGATGCCCAAATCGGTCGAGGCGCTCGACATCCGGCATATCAACGCGCCGGAACGGTTCACCTCCAACAAGCGGCAGGCCTCTGAAGCCGGCCCCCCGGACGCCACTGGGCCGGGCGTGACACTGGCGCTCGATGTTCGCGCTCACGACCGCATATTTGTGCGCGGGCGCGGCCTTGATGCACAACTTGGGGGTGCCATAAAAATCCGCGGCTCCGCAAAAGCGCCTTTTACCGATGGGCAGTTCAGCATGTCTCGCGGGCGGCTCACCATCATCGGTCGCCAGCTCGACTTCAGCCGCGGAAACATCATCTTTACAGGCGCGCTAGAGCCAACGCTCGACATGGAGGCCAAGGGCGATGCCGACGGGACGACCGTCATTGTTACGGTGACCGGCCCTGCGTCCAAGCCGAAGTTCCAGTTTTCGTCTTCGCCTGAACTGCCTGAGGATGAGGTCGTATCGCTGTTGCTGTTCAACAAGAAGTTGGCGCAGCTTTCGCCAACCCAGCTTGTCCAATTGGCGGGAGAGATCGACAAGATCGGTGGCTTGTCCAGCGGACCAGGCACATTGGACAAGATGAAAAGCGCGTTGGGTATTGACGTCCTCGACGTGACAACCGACGAGAAGGGCAACGCACAGGCGACGGCGGGCAGCTACATCGACGAAAAAACCTATGTCGGCGTGAAGCAGGGCATGAGCCTGGGCCAAAGCAGAGTTGTGATCGATCACAAGCTGACCAAGCACCTTAAAGCGCGCGGCGAGGTGGGCAGCGACGGCAAAAGCAAGCTGGGCGTTGGGTTCGAGTGGGAATATTGAGAGCCGTACGGCACTTGATACACTTCAAAGTCACGAATTCGCCAGAGTTTGCAAAGCAGGGTCATGCCTGTACCCATATAACCACCAAATTGATGAAACTCAGGCCGGACCGACAATGAACTCCACCCTTTCGCGCCGCCAGATCCTTTCCGCGTCCGCAGTGCTCGTGGCGGCCGCGACAGCGCGCAGCTTGCCTCTGAGCGCCAAATCATCACGCGAGGATTTTGCCAAGTGGGTTGAAGGCTTCCGGCGCAAGGCACGCGCGCGGGGCATCACGGATTCAACCTACAATCGCGTCCTGGGCGACCTGAAACCCGACACAACAGTTTATGCGCGGAACAACTATCAACCCGAGTTCCGGGAGAAGCTGTGGCAGTATCTCAACCGGCGCGTGTCTGACTGGCGCATCGGGATCGGCCAGGAGCGGGCCAAGGAATATGCGGGCCTACTTCGCCGCATAGAACGCGATTACGGCGTTGACAGTTCTACGATGCTTGGCTTGTGGGGCATGGAATCCGCCTTTGGTGAAGTCGTGCTCAACCCCAAGCATATGCGCCCGGTGATCCCAGCGCTGGCTGCATTGGCATGGGGTGAGCCTCGGCGCCGGTCATACTGGGAGAAGGAGCTGCTCAATGCGCTGGTCATAATCCAGCGGGGATGGGCAGAACCAAACGAAATGCTTGGATCATGGGCAGGTGCCATGGGCCACACCCAATGGATGCCTGAGGTCTGGCTGAACATGGGCGTGGATTATAACAAGGATGGTCGCATCTCGCCCTTCGGCCAGCCAGATGACGCACTGGCGGGAACGGCCCGTTTCATTCAGAAGCGGGGTCATTACCAGCGCGGACTTCGATGGGGGTACGAAGTGCGCGTGCCATCTGGCGCGGCAGCAAAGGGCAGGCGGTCATTATCGTCGTGGGCTGACAGGGGCGTAACGCGCGCAGACGGTGGATCATTTCCGCGCGGGGACGCCACGGCACGCTTGTGGCAGCCGGATGCCGGCGGACCGGCCTTTCTGCTCACCTTGAATTTCTATGCCGTGCGATCCTACAATCCGGCCAATTCATATGCCCTGGCGATTGTCCACCTTGGAGACCGGATTGCCGGCAAGGGTCCGTTCATTCAACAGTTTCGGGGTGGCGAGCGTGCCTTGACGCTGCCAGAGATAAAAGAAGTACAGCGCCGCCTGACCGCGCGCGGGTTCGACACCGGCGGCACGGATGGGCGGGTTGGCCGCGATACCATGCGCGCCGTCGCAGCGTTCCAAAAATCGGCAGGGATTAAGCCTCCGGATGGCTACGCTGGACTTACGGTTTTGGCCCGGCTGCGCAAGGACGGTTAAGCTCGCTTGCTGATCTTATTGGGAATTCTTGATGTACACAGGGTTTAGACTGGCCAACAATGTGTCTTGGCCCAGGGCCGTCGTGCGGTTCAACGCTTGCCGCGGCGCACCTGAATGGGTAACACGTTCGCGACTGCCGCCCGCACCAGAGGAACCATGATTGAATTTCTGCTCTTCATCAGTCAGCTCATCAGCATGTATGAGTTCCTGATCATTGCCAGCGTCGTCATAAGTTGGCTTTTCGCCTTCGGAATCGTCAATCCTTATAACCAGTTCGCCCGGGCGATCTGGAATTTCCTGCAAACGATCACCGAACCGGCTTTGCGCCCCATCCGGTCGATGCTGCCTGATCTGGGTGGCATCGATATTTCACCCGTCATCCTGCTGATTGCGCTGGAATTCATTAAAGGCGTCGTGCTCGTCAATATCATGAAGGCGTTCGTGTGATGGGAACGGCATGATGGCAGCCGAGGACTTGCCATGGAAACCTATTGCCGAGGGGATACTGGTGCGCGTCCGACTAACGCCAAAGGCATCCCGTGACTGCATCGAAGGCGTTGAGGCAACGGCCGAGGGTGCCGCGATCAAGGCGCGTGTGCGCGCGATCCCGGCGGACGGTGAAGCGAATGCTGCGGTGGCGGCCTTATTCGCCAAATGGCTTGGCGTGCCCAAGTCCAGCGTTGCTCTAGTGGCCGGTGGAAAGTCGCGGGTTAAATCGCTGGCCGTCCGTGGTGAACCTGATGCCTTGGCACGCGAGGTGGCAGCCAAACTTGGACAATGAAATGAAACGAGGGCGCTAGATCGTGTTCGTGATTCCATGATGCTTGAACACGATCCAAGCTGTTGTTTGGAGCATGTTCTTCACGCTGAACCGCTGTACACTTCAGCTGAACATGCTCTAGCGCCTGCGCGATCATTTTCATACGCTCAATGATAAAGAACCGTTTGTCAGCCCGGAAAGTGGCGTATCAGGCCGCATCGTGGTGGCGGCTTGCAAGACACACCAGCAATAGAAACCAAAAGCCAAGAAACGTTCAGGAGAAGGAAGACCAATGACGGATGCCAAGCTCATCGATGGAAAGGCGATTGCCGCCAATGTTCGCGCAGAGGTGGCACGCGATGTTGCCCGTCTCAAAGCCGAGCATGGCTTTACGCCCGGTCTCGCCGTGGTGCTCGTGGGCGAAGACCCGGCCTCCAAGGTCTACGTGAAGAACAAGGCCGCCCAAACGGTCGAAACAGGCATGGAGTCCTTCGAACACCGGCTTCCTGCCGAGACGGCCGAAGCGGACCTGCTGGCGCTGGTCAACAAGCTGAACAACGACCCCGCCGTCAATGGCATCCTGGTGCAGTTGCCTTTGCCCAAGCACATCGATTCTGAGAAGGTTCTCAACACGATTGATCCTGACAAGGACGTGGACGGCTTCCATCCCGTCAACGTCGGTCGGCTTTGGATCGGGGCGCGTTCCCTGGTTCCTTGCACGCCGACAGGTTCGCTGATCCTGGCCAAAACCGTGCATGACAATCTTTCCGGGCTGAATGCCGTGGTCATCGGCCGATCCAATATTGTTGGCAAGCCGATGGCCTCGCTACTGCTGTCGCAGAGCTGCACAGTAACGATCTGCCATTCGCGCACGAAAGACCTGCCAGGCGTTGTGCGCCAGGCCGATCTGGTTGTTGCTGCCGTGGGCATTCCCGAATTCGTCAAAGGCGACTGGATCAGGCCGGGGGCGACGGTGATTGACGTCGGCATCAACCGCGTGCCGAAGGGCGATGGTAAAACGAAGCTGGTGGGCGACTGCGAGTTTGCAAGCTGCGCGGCAGTCGCTGGCGCCATCACGCCGGTGCCTGGTGGCGTCGGTCCGATGACGATCGCGTGTCTCTTGAAGAACACGGTCGAGGCCGCCCTCATTCAAAAGGGCCTGCCCGCGCTCAGCTGATACGATTGGATGTTCCAGAAAGGGCGCCGGGTAATCCGGCGTCCTTTACGCTGCCTGCCGTTGTCGCAACGTTTCGCCACGATAACTCAACGCTTCGGCAATCTGAATGCGGCCAACGCCTTCGGCACCATCCAGATCAGCCAGCGTACGTGCTACTTTTAGCGTGCGGTGGAAGCCGCGCGCTGAAAGGCTCAGCGCCTCCGCCGCCTGACGCAGCAGTGCAACGCCCTCTTCATCGGGCATCGCTATCTCTTCAAGAAGCCGCCCGGAGCAGTCAGCATTGGTTCTGACTTTGTTACTGGCGACGCCAAGGGCTACAAAGCGATCACGCTGGCGTTGACGTGCCGCTGTCACCCGTGCACGCACCTCGGTACTGCCTTCCTGCGGCGGCGGAAGCACAAGGTCTGCTGCTGAGACTGCCGGGACCTCAATCTGCAGATCGATACGGTCGAGCAGAGGGCCCGACACCCGCGCCTGATAATCCTCCGCACACCTAGGCCCCCGCTTGCAAGCCTGCCCTGGCGTGCCACCGCCGCAGCGGCACGGGTTCATAGCTGCAATCAGCTGGATGCGCGATGGGTATGTGATGCGGTGGTTGGCGCGAGCAATCACCGTCTCGCCGGTTTCGAGAGGCTGGCGCAAACCATCCAGCACTTGCGGTGTGAACTCGGGCAGTTCGTCAAGAAACAAGACGCCGAGATGCGCCAGCGATACCTCGCCTGGACGTGGACGCGACCCGCCACCCACCAGCGCTGCCATGCTTGCCGAGTGATGTGGTGCACGAAACGGGCGGGCGCTTACGAGTTTTCCACCCGACAGCTCACCCGCCAGTGAATGCACCATCGAAACATCGAGCATCTCTTCAGGGGTGAGCGGCGGCAGGATCGAAGGCAGGCGCGCGGCCAACATTGACTTGCCGGAGCCGGGCGGGCCGACCATCAACAGGTTGTGGCCGCCGGCCGCGGCGATCTCCAGTGCGCGCTTGGCGCTTTCCTGGCCCTTGATGTCTTTGAGGTCAGGTAAAAGCCCTGTGGGCTCCTCGATGTTGGGCTGCGGCCGCGACAGCGTTTGCAGACCCTTGAAATGATTGACGAGTGATAGGAGATGCGGTGCTGCCAGCACATCCACATCTTCCCCTGCCCAAGCGGCCTCCGAGCCGACATCGGCCGGGCAGATCAGGCCCTTTTTCATGGCGTTGGCACCGATTGCGGCCGGTAAGGCGCCGGGAACACCACGAATGGACCCGTCCAGCGCCAATTCCCCAATTGCCGCGAACCCCTGGATCGCATCCGGCGCGATCGCCCCCATCGCGCACATCAGTGCAAGCGCGATTGGCAGGTCAAAATGACTGCCTTCCTTGGGCAAGTCGGCAGGTGCGAGATTGACCGTCAGGTGCTTATAAGGGAGACCCAGCCCAACGGCGTGCAGCGCATTCCGGACCCTTTCACGGCTTTCAGCCACGGCCTTATCAGGCAGGCCAACAATCGCGAACACCGGTTGGCCGGGCGTGATCCTGACCTGCACCTCGACCTGCCTGGCCTCTATGCCGACAAACGCCAGCGTCGAGATCTGCCCATACATCTTACTGCCCCCCACGCCCGCCATAGTCGTTTATGACCAACCAATCGAACCGAGTTGTAGTAGCGTAGTTGTTAAGCGCGTCCATATCAAGAACAAAATAAGAACTTTTTGTTTTCTCTAACTCCAGCAAAACTCTTGCATTGAGAGGTCAAGCGGCTTTCGCCGCCACCCTTGCTTCGATGGCGTCCCAAATCATCTCTGCAATGTCAGGACCGCCGTGCTGCTTGATATGACGAATTCCGGTTGGCGAGGTGACATTGATTTCCGTGAGGTAGGGGCCAATGACATCGATGCCGGTGAAGATGAGGCCGCGCCGTTTCAGTTCCGGCCCTAGCCGCTCACAGATCTCGCGATCCCGATCACTCAGCGCGACGGCAGCTGCCTTCCCGCCAACATGCAGATTCGACCGTGTTTCGCCTTCAGCCGGAATACGGTTGATAACACCTGCCAGTTCTCCATCAACCAGGATGATACGCTTGTCACCCTCGCGAACTTCCGGCCGATATTCCTGCACCATGAAGGGTTCTCGCGACATGGTCTGAAACAGTTCCACCAATGCGCCAAGATTGCCGTCACCGCGTGAAATGCGGAACACAGCTGCACCGCCATTGCCGTAAAGCGGCTTTATGATGATGTCCTTGTAGCGATCGCGGAAGGTGGCCACGTCGGCCAGAGAGCGCGTCACCATGGTAGCCGGCATCAGGTCGAGAAAATCGAGCACCCACAGCTTTTCGGGCGCGTTACGAACCTCGCGCGGATTATTGACCACTAGTGTTTTGGGGTGAATGCGTTCCAGCAAGTGCGTCGATGTAATGTACGCCATATCGAAGGGAGGATCCTGGCGGAGCAACACGACGTCAAATGTCGAAAGATCCTCGATGCGCTTATCCGAAACAGAGAAATGGCTGCCTGCTTCATCCTTGACGTGAAGTGTTTGTCCTTGTGCTTTGAGCATCGTGCCATCAAGCGTCAACGCCTGGGGCAGATAATAGAAAATCTCATGGCCCCGCCCCTGGGCTGCCAGCAACATCGCAAAAGTCGAATCTCCCAAGATATCGATCCGGTCAATCGGATCCATCTGGCAGGCAACGCGCAACGGGCGACTAGACGTCAATGGCATGGGCATCATGGCTCCCGATCAAAATGAAGCTAATTGAGCAGTTTGATCGCGTTCACTTTTCACGGAATCGCGCCCGCTCTCTATTTTCTTTTACTTTGAGCATGTTCTTCACGCAGAACCGCGTACACTTCGGCTGAACATGCTCTAGGTGGCTGTTGTGGCAAGCAACCCCGGCTGCGCGGGGAAGTCAAATCCTGCCTTGCCGCACCTGACTTTTTCAGCGCAGCCACCCATTGAAACGCCACATCGGGTTGCAGATGCCGCCCGCAACCCTATCGCCCGCCGCGGAATGCATGCGCAACGACGTTAAGTATTCATTAACCGGATCAGTTGAGCTTTGACCCAATATGACAGGGGTGGAGCACAATGAAAAACAGCGGCATTCTCGGTGACGATCTGACCAACGCCCTAGCAAGGCTGGCAGCCTCTTTCGAGGGCTTGGCTCAAACACATGAACAGTTGGGCGACACGCTGGTTCATTCGATGGACGAACTCACGCGGCAGATCAACACAATCAATATGGAATTGATCCACGACGGCCGTTTTCGCTGACCGGGCATCAAAGCGCATTTTTGCGGTGTATCGGCACACGCCACGGCAACACAAAGATCAAATCAAACCCCAACTCGCATGCCTGAAAAGAAGCATGCCGCGCAAGCCACAGATCAGCGGCGCGGTGGATGCGCTGGCGTTGACGGTTCGAAACCGAAGCTTCGGCTGCTGCAAGATTTGAGCGCCGCTTGACTTCAACAAACGCAATGCGTCCTCGCTTTATGGCGATTATGTCAATTTCACCCGCACCGGTAACAACGCGCCGGCCCAACACGCGGTATCCCTTGGCCGCAAGATAAGCGACCGCCAGTAGTTCACCGCGATGGCCATGGCGGTAACGCCGCTGTCTTTCGTTAACTTCGCATTTCTGAAGCCGCATGATTTGCGCTATATCTCATCCGCTACGCTTACCTTTGAGTTTCAAGCCAATGTCGTAGACCCGGTTACGCGACACGCCAAGCGCGCCCGACACTGTTTTGGCAGCATCCTTCAATCGCATTTCCTCCATTGCCCCTTCGAGTGCAGCAGCGATTGCAGCATCACTTACCTCCGCCGCCGCTGGCGGACCGATGAGAATTACGAACTCGCCGCGCTCTTCCGCGCTGGCAAAACGTTCAGCCAGTTCAGCCAATGTGCCGCGCGAGATTGTCTCGTGAAGTTTGGTCAACTCGCGCGCAACGGCAGCGTGCCGCGGTCCCAACACGTTGCCCAGGTCAGCAAGCGTTGCGGCCATGCGCGTTGGCGCCTCGTAGAAGACCAGAGTGGCGTCGATACCCTGTAGATCCTTGATGCGCGCCAATCGTGCACCTGCCTTGGGTGGCAGGAAGCCCGCAAAATAAAACGCATCCGTCGGCAGGCCAGCGCAGATCAACGCTGCCAACGCAGCGGAGGCACCGGGAATGCTCACGACCGGGTGGCCGGTATCCAGAACGTCTCGCACCAGCTTATAGCCTGGGTCGGAAACGAGCGGCGTGCCTGCGTCCGAAATAAGCGCAACGCGCTTGCCACGCTCAAGATCGGCAATCAGACGCGGACGTTGGGCCGCGGCATTGTGCTCATGATAGGGGCGTAAGGGAGCGCTCAAGGAAAAGTGCTGCATGAGGATGCCAGAGCGACGGGTATCCTCGCAGTAGATCATGTCTGCCTCGGCCAGCACCGATAACGCTCGCAAGGTGATGTCACCGAGATTGCCGATCGGCGTTGCGACAAGATACAGGCCGGGCTTTAACGGTTGGCCAAGTTGGCGCGCAACCTCACGCGCGGCCGCCGCGGGAACACGCGTCAACGCCTCGTTCAAGAGTGGCGAATCATCTGTCTGGAGCTGGCTGCCAAGACCTGAGGCCAAGGGCGGACCGGTTCGTTGCTGCCCATCATTGTCGTTCTCCACAGGGCGCCTCTTTGAACTCACTGTGCTGATTCCAAAAAACTGGCTTCAAACTGGCTTCAGATTGCGCAACAGCCTTCATATGAGCCCACAATTTTAATGCCTTAATATTCTTGTGTTTTTCAACTGCAGCTTGCCGCAGAAGAGCAAGTTCAAGCTGGAGTTGGAACAAGTGTTTTAGGCTCAACGTCAGAAAAATACGCTGCGATTCAGTTCATTGTGTCATGAAAACCCTTCTCGGGCAGCGGAGAAATCGCCTAAACAAAAGTTACTTTGAACCATATTATGCCAAAGGGAAAATGTCGTTGTCCCAGCCCTCTATCGGTTTGTCTTCCACCTTAGCGCGGGCGCCTGGCCGACATGATGCCAGCACGGGGTCTTCATGCGAACGCGACAGGTTCGGCTGCTTCAGTACGCCTTGCGCCTGCCTGCCTCGATGTCATTCTCTAATAAGGGCGACGTGATGGGGATTGCCAACAGGAGGGATCATTCCGGCCAAGCCCGTGGTGTGGGTGGGAAAGTTGCCCTTGCCATCTTTACCGGGCTCTTCTTCACCGGCGTTCTCAGCGCATGCTCCGCTAATCTTGGCAATAGCAATGCGCCGCAAGCAAACATCGCTCCTTCAAACGGCACGCCCCAACAGGCAGCCAAGATTGCCAGCGGGGAAACGAAAATCGCTCTCATCCTGCCGACGGCCGGATTTGGTGCTTCGGCTGCCGTTGCAAAGAGCCTGAAGCAAGCTGGCGAAATGGCATTGTTTGAGCGAGACGATCCAAACATCCGCTTGCTGGTGAAGGATTCGGGCGGCACTGCCGAAGGTGCCCGTGTCGCAGCCGGTGAGGCCGTGCGGGACGGCGCGGACATCATTTTAGGCCCACTCTTTGCCAGCTCTGTTGCAGCCGCATCGCCGATTACCCGGCAAGCTAATATTCCCGTTCTTGCGTTCTCGAATGATACCCGTGTCGCCGGGAATGGCGTCTACCTGATGAGTTTCCTTGCTGCACCAGAAGTTGACCGCATTGTTTCGTTTGCAGCATCACGCGGCAAGCAGAGATTCGCAGCCCTTATTCCTGCTGACGCCTACGGTAACTCCGTCGAGCCGGCGTTTCGTTCTGCTGTCCAGCGCAACGGTGGCACTCTGGTTCACATTGAACGCTATTCTCCGCGCGCGAACGCCATGCTTGATCCGGTGAAACGCACGGCAGAAGCAATCAACAATGCACGAGCTGCCGGCGCACCCGTCGATGCCTTGTTCCTGCCGGGCGGCCAGGACACGCTGCCGCAGCTGGCGCCGCTGATGGCCTACAACGGCATTGATCCCAAGAGCTTGCAGTTGTTGGGCACTGGATCGTGGGACTATCCAAATGTCGGGCGGGAACAGACCTTGGCGGGAGGCTGGTATCCAAGCCCAGATCCACGCAGCTGGCAGGATTTCTCGGGCAGATTTGCGCGCACGTTTGGTTCGGCACCGCCTCGGCTGGCAAGCCTCGCCTATGACGCTGTCAACATTGCTGTATCGCTTGCATCGGGTGATGCTCAAAGCCGCTACAGCGCGATGGCATTAACCAACTCGCGCGGGTTCAACGGTGTCGACGGCAACATCATGTTCACACCGTCGGGGCTCTCGCAGCGGCAGCTTGCGGTGATCGAAATCCAGCAGTACGGCAACAATGTCATCGATGCAGCACCGCAATTCGCGGCGCAGCGCACTGCCGCACCGATGAACAACCGGCAGTTTGCCTATGGCAGCGCGGCCACCAGGCCGCCCGTCACCCGTTCGGTCTACGTTCCTGCTCCGATCCCGTCAGGATATTGAGCGAGGCAGCGTTGCCGCACTCGGAGTTACGAACCATGCGCTTGAAACGGTTCTGGCTTATAATTCTCTGAGCCGGCATGATCGCCTCCGAGTTGAGCCAATAAGTCTGCATACCCTGCACACTCATGGGTTCGTCTTGCAAAA
>JBKEAX010000543.1:0-1802 GCA_047972825.1 Hyphomicrobiaceae bacterium
CGATGTAACCGCGAGACAGTTCTTCGGAGACGATGCACATGGACTCTTTGCCAAGCGCCATGCCGCCGTACTCTTCTGGCAGCGTCAGCCCGAACACACCGAGTTCGGCCACCTGCTGCACAATATCCATCGGAATGTAACCGTTCTTCAGATGCCACTCATGCGCATGCGGGACGACCTCGGCCTCTGAGAACTTGCGCATCTGTTCGTGGATCTCGGCGTGCATTTCATCGAGACCGCTGTCCCCGAACGTCGTCGCGCCCTGCTGTTCGGCAATCAATTCGGCCAGCCGGGCCTTGACCGTCTCTGCGCTACCTGCGGCTATCATCTCTGCGGAGGCGTCTTCAAACGTGCGCACGACATCACGCTCAACACCCATTGCCTCTGGACGAATGATCTCGCCCTGGCTCATGGGAATTCCGCCAGAAATTTGCGCCGCATATTCCGCCGTCGCAAGGGCGAGCAGCAGCTTTTCCATTTCCCCGAAACGGTCCTCGCCCTGCAGGCGGGATGCCCAGCCCTGCATCTGGCGGATGCCCTCGACCGTTGTCGCCAGCCAAGAAAGACCGTGAACGGCATGCTGCGCAGCATCAATGCCGCCGGCTTTGTCCACCTGGCGCCGAACGCCAGATTTGGCCGCCGCCAGGACACGCTCGGCTTCCGTCACGACGCTGCCCACGCGTTCGATCAGCCGGTCGGCACCTTCGGCAATGAAATCCATGTTTTTCCTCCAGGTCGTAATTGAGGGGCCTTACAGCATGCTGGGCTGGCGCCTGTGGCGGTTCAGCGCGGTCAACATGCTCAGGTCGTTGAGTCCGGTTTATTGTGGCGCAACATAGACAGTGCGCCGCCAGAGGCAAACGGGTTTTACTCCCGACTTTCGGGCAGGTTGAGTTTGCGCCAATTGGTATTGAGGCCGGACCCCAATTGTGCGGGCTCCATTGCCGGGCCGGCCGGCTTTATGACCGCTTCCAGCCGCGTATCATCGCTACTGCCGCCATCACGGCCGCCATACCCAGAAGTTGTACCGGTTCCAGATGATCGCCAAGTAATGCCCACCCCATCAGCGCCGTCGTCGCCGGTACGAGGTAGAACAAGCTTGTAACCCGAGAGACGGCGCTCGCTCTAATCATCATAAGCAACAAGCCTATTGCCCCGATTGATAGCAATACCACCAGCCACACCAGCGCCAAGGTGAATTCCATTGTCCAATCGACATTTCGGGTCTCGGTCGTGAACGCCAACGTCATCGACACCGCAGTAGCGCCGACATATTGGTAGAAAGCAATCTGCGTCAGGCTGCCTTCGCTGCCCGTGGCTTTTTGATAAAGCGTACCCAGGGTGATCGATGCCAGCGCGACAAGGGTCGCTACCACAGCCATTGGCTCAAACGCACCAGGCTCAATGCTGTTTGCTCCAAGATCCAATTTCGGTGCCAGGACCATAACCGCACCTGCCAGGCCCAACGCCAGGCCAATCCAGTGCCGGCGGCTGATCTGCTCTCCCAGAAACGGGCCAGCCAGAAGTGCGGTTGCTAGTGGTTGCAGGCATACCAACATGGCAACAACACCGGCGGGCATGCCTTGGCGCAGCGCCCACATGACACAGCCAATATAGCCGGAATGGATAAGTGCACCTACCAGTGCTGCATTGCTGGCTGCGCGCACTGACAGACGCTCTCCGACGAACAACGCCGGTATCAGCAACCCGGCAGCAATCGCAAACCGTATGGAGAGGAACGTAAACGGCTCGGCGTAATCGCCGCCGATCTTGGACGCGATGAACCCCGTGGACCAGAGCAC
>JBKEAX010000036.1:0-1899 GCA_047972825.1 Hyphomicrobiaceae bacterium
GTCATAAAGCGTATCGACAGTCGCCATCTCCTCGCTGAATTCGAGTGCGTCGAACAGGATAGGCTGTTCTTTCCAGACAACGATGTTGGCAAGGTGCAAATCGCCATGGCAACGCCGTACATATCCAGTTCTGGCGCGGCCTCGTAGGAGCGGTTCGTGTTGCGCAATGTTTGCCAGTGCTGCATTGGTCCACCGTTCAACCGCGGCGCCATTCAACACCTCGCTTTGCGCCCGGCATACTTCCGCCACTTCAGCAACGATGGAGCGCATCTTGGCGACTGGGTTGGTTGTCAGGTTTGGCGCGGCCCGGCCATGCATCGCATAAACGGTATCGGCAGTCTGTTTGACGAGCGTTTCGGGCAGAGGGCCTTTTGCGGCGCGCTCTGACAAGAGATCGCCTTGGCGGAATGCCCGCATTTCAACGGCCCATTCAACGGGCGCACCACTGCCGCCGATGGCTAGCCGGCCGTCAGCTTCGCGGGTGATGGCGACGACGCGGTGATAGATCTCGGGTGCGTTGTCGCGGTTGACGGCTAATTCGCTCAGGCAGGCGGCGTGACGTTTTTCAAGCGTAGAAAAATCCAGGAATGCCAGCTTGACGGCCCGCTTGATCTTGAGCGCGCGTGGCCCCGCAACGAAAACGCGCGCAATATGCGTCTCGTGGATGGAAAGGGTGCCATCAGCCACAACGCCAGGTGTCGCAAGGAAGGCCGTTACCTGTTCCTGTTCCGACGTGCGACTCATTGGCGTAGCGGGCGCCGGCTGTAATTTGTTGCGTTCCACCTGACGCCCTCGATAGGTACGACCGGCTTAGAGCATGTTTAGCTGAAGTGTGCAGCGGTCGAGCCGTGAAAAACATGCCCAAGATAAAAGAAAATAGAGCGCGTGCGCGATTCCGTAAAAAGTGAACGCGCTCTAGCACACCGTGGGAGCACACAATCGAAGATCGAACTTTTTGTGCTCGGCGGCGCGTGAAAAGTCGAACTCGCGACCGTCCAGACAGCGGGCGCGACCTTCCAGAGATTTTTTGCCGGCAGTTTCAATCTCACGATCGAACAGCACTTTGTCGAAGTCGCAATTATAATTCTTCTTGAGTTGCAGGGAGAGAATGCTCTGCCAGCCGGGCATGGCTTTTTCATCTGCGGCATGAGCCAACGGGGCAAGACACAGCAGCAGTGCAATGGCTACAGCGCCCATCCGCCCGCAACCGCGTAGCATTAGGCAATGCTGTGGGCGGTATGCGTTCAGCCGATTGAATTGACGTGTCATGTAACTGCTCATCGGGGTGTTCCTCTTCGCATTTATATCAAATTGCGATTTCTGGGGCTGATGCAAGTCAAGCAGCGTTCTAAGCGTAATTTGGAAAGCTGGGCCGTCTGCTGCCCTGAATTGCTTACCATCGGCGAACACCATTGCTCCACTGCGGAATGTGTTCGTTTAGGGTTCGAACTTTTTTCTATTGAGCCCGGGTCCCAATCAACCCGTATACTAGAAACTATGTAGAACCCCATAAGCTTTTGCCGCCAGAAGCGTTGGCAACATGATATTTGGTAAGCGCATCTTCAGCCACTCCCTCTTCTGGGGTTTCTTCGGTTGGGGATCGGGCCGGCCTTGATAACCGTCAATGCTTGGGCTCTCGTGCTGATGTCAGGTTTCTTGGCAGGAATGCATAGCCTGGCAGACAGACAAACCCGGGCCGTCTTGGACCTATTGTTATTGAGCCCAGACCCTAAGGATATGGCACTTACAACATGGCACTGAAGACCGTACTCCTCCACCTCAATGACCGGCGTCGCGCAGAAGGTCTGATTGTAGCGGCGCAGGCTGTGGCAGATGCGTGGCTTGCCCATGTGCAGGGCCTCCATGTTTACTCGATCGTTCCCCCGGTTGGTCCGGTCC
>JBKEAX010000042.1:0-3819 GCA_047972825.1 Hyphomicrobiaceae bacterium
GGCTGTTACAGTGTTTGTAGGCGAGGATGTGCGGGAGCAGGGTGAGGGTAGGGTGACGTATGGCACGAGCGGAAACAGCAACGGACCCGTCAATGGAAGAAATCCTGGCTTCAATCCGCAAGATCATCTCTGATGAACCCACTGGCGGTTCGTCGGCTCGCCCCAGACCATCGGACCGGCCTTCATCCGTTCTGCCCACGGGCACGACGGTATCACCGCCACGCCCAAGTGAGCGTGATGCGGCGCCCGGCTCACTTTCTGCGAGCCGGGCAGCACCACAACAGAGCGCACCAGGCAAGCAACAATCCGCGTCACAAGTCTTTGGCGCGAGCGGTCGCGCTGTGGTGCCGCCACCGCCTCCGGGACCGCAAGGTAGCAACCAGCTTCTGGGGCGTTTATCCGAAGCGCTGGGACGAACCGTTTCTTCGCCGCCGACGACTCAACCCAAGTCGTCTGGTGTGAGCCCGGCTGCACGTGCACCTGGCAGAAACGCTAATCTGGATGAACTTGCTGAAATTCTCGCGGACGCGGTCCATGAGAAGCCGTCTGAGAGTAATTCCGCTTCTGCTGTCGATACCGATGGGAAGCAGGCACGTGATGCCGGCGATAATGCCAGCTTCAAGGCCGCAACTTCAGACAGCGGCGATGTCGACGAGATCTTGAACCTCGATTTTGATTTTGATGAAACGTCGAAGTCGCGGCCCGAAGCTGACGAAGATGCGAAGAGTACAGATGCACCACAGGTCTTCGGCGGCGCGTCAGACGATGCAAAGCAGCTTCATAAATCGGCCAATGCGGTGGCTTTCGACCGCATGTTGACAGCGCGTAGAGGAGAATCCAAGACCGACGCGACCGAGTCCGGTTCATCTGATCCGCAGCCAGGACGTGTTTTAAATGGCTCTGCCGTCATTGCTTCGTCGCCAAGCCTTGCACCGCCAGAAGCAAAGCCAACACAACACTTCATTCCGGCAGGTGACCAAGACGAAAAAGATGAAAATAGGCTAGACGCGCCGTCTGAAACGCCAGTCGCCGACGCTGACTTTGATGATCCGGAAGCATCTGCGGCCGCCAAGTCGGCTTTCGGTGCGCTTATGGCTGGTTTGGCCGCGTCTTCAAGCCCGGACGTTGGCGAAGGTTCGACGGATGCATCCGGCGGCGGTGACAAGCAACCAGAGGCAAATTCACAGTCGGAACTTCGCAGTATTGAGGCGCGCGGGGATGAAGAAAAAACGGCCGTGGATGACGGGGAACAGGGTGACCTTAACGGTGAGGGAGACACAGCCCCATTAGATGCAGCCCCGTTAAATGTCCTTGCCAATACAGATCTGGGCGATGACAAGGTGGGATCCAGAGCTGATGCAGGGGCAGGCGCGGAAGAGCCAGCTCCCAATCGTCCCAAGGTTGTCGTGGCCGATGTGACAATCGGTGTTGACCGGGACGCCTTGCAGCCCAAGCCGGCACAGCGTGCTGGTTCTGCGGCAAACGGACGAGATGCATTGGCGGCACATGATGGTGAGGCTGTTATTGCGCCAGGCCAAAGTGCTCAGGAAGATGGGCTGGCGGCGACGCTGGGCGGGGTGTCGGCCATGAATGCTGTCGGTGTTCGCACGGTGGAAGACATCGTGGCCGAACTCCTAAGACCGATGCTGCGAGACTGGCTTGCTGAAAATATGCCCCGGATGGTTGAAAAGGCGCTGCGCATCGAACTGGCGGAAGGATTGAAAACCATCAACCCGCCGGCGCCGGTGAAGGTTACTGCATCCATCACAAAGGGGCCGACCAAGGAGTCTTGAGCCGTTTCAGGTCTTTGGTGGCCTGGTTTGGTTGTCACAGGTTGGTTTTGCTCCCCGTGCTGGACAAACATGCCCAGATCACCGAAGCGCAGCCCATGCCGTGCTCTGACGTTGTAGGCCCCAGCACTTTCATGCACCGTGGCTGCGGCCTCAGCCCAGGTTGACAGGCCAGCGCCTCCGCCCTACCACCGCGCCTTACTGATTATCCCGTGCAAACCGAGGAGTATGCGCCCGCCCGGCGCCCGTAAAAGTCATGCTCGACAAGACCTATCAGCCGGCAGCAATTGAGCCGCGCGTCTCTGAAGAATGGGACAAGGCCGAGGCCTTCAAGTGTGGGAACCCGGAACGGCTGAAGAGCGGGGCCGAATCCTACTCCATTGTTATTCCGCCACCGAATGTCACCGGCTCATTGCACATGGGCCATGCGCTCAACAACACGCTGCAGGACATCCTGTGCCGTTTTGAGCGTATGCGGGGCAAGGATGTTCTCTGGCAACCCGGCACCGACCATGCCGGCATTGCCACGCAAATGGTGGTGGAGCGCAAACTCGCCGCCGAGAACAAGACTGACCGCCGTACCATGGGCCGCGACGCATTCCTGAAGGAAGTCTGGCGCTGGAAGGCGGAGAGCGGCGGTACGATCGTCAACCAGTTGAAGCGCCTTGGCGCATCCTGTGACTGGTCGCGTGAACGCTTCACCATGGATGAAGGGCTGTCGAAAGCTGTGACGAAGGTGTTCGTCCAGCTCTACCGCGACGGGCTCATCTATAAGGACAAGCGCCTCGTCAACTGGGACCCGAAGTTCCAGACCGCCATCTCCGATCTTGAGGTCGTGCAGGTCGACAAGAAGGGTTCGTTCACCTGGGAGGACGGCGATCCAGACAAGCCGTTCGATGCGGCCGCGCTTGCCAAAGTGCTGGCGAAAGACCCCTCCGGTCACATGTATCACTTCCGCTATCCATTGACTGCGAAAGTGGCAGGCTTCGACGCAGATCATATCGTTGTCGCCACGACGCGGCCGGAGACGATGCTCGGTGATACCGGCGTTGCTGTTCACCCGGAAGATGAGCGTTATGCGGCTCTGGTCAAGGCGGGCGCTACGGTGACGCTGCCGCTCGTCGGCCGCAAGATTCCAGTTGTGGCGGATGAATACTCCGACCCCGAAAAGGGAACTGGCGCGGTGAAGATCACGCCGGCGCATGACTTCAACGACTTCGACGTTGGCAAGCGCCAGAACCTTGAGATGATCAACGTGCTGGATGCGCATGGCAACATCGTTGACGGCGCGGAAGCTGAAGAGGCCCAGGTGCCGGCCGCCTACCGTGGCATGGAGCGTTTCATTGCGCGCCAGCGAATTGTTGAAGACATGGAAAAGGCCGGCCTGCTTGCCAGGATCGAGCCGACCGCGCACACCGTGCCGCATGGTGATCGAAGCCATGTCGTCATCGAGCCTTGGTTGACGGACCAGTGGTATGTGAACGCCGCCGAACTGGCCAAACCGGCTCTTGCAGCCGTGCGTTCAGGCAAGACCAGGTTTGTGCCGGAGCGCTTTGCCAACGACTATTACCGCTGGCTCGACAACATCCAACCGTGGTGTATTTCCAGGCAGCTCTGGTGGGGGCACCAGATTCCGGCATGGTACGGGCCCGATGGAGACGTGTTTGTTGCCTATGACGAAACCGAAGCGCTGCAACAGGCAAAGGAAAAGTACGGCAAGACTGTTGGTTTGATCCGTGATGAGGATGTGCTCGACACCTGGTTCTCATCCGGTCTGTGGCCGTTCTCAACCCTTGGCTGGCCGGACGATACACAGGAGCTAAAGCGCTATTACCCCACATCGGCGCTCGTCACCGGCTTCGACATCATATTCTTCTGGGTTGCGCGCATGATGATGTTGGGTGTGCACTTCATGAAGGACGTGCCGTTCGGCGACGTCTACATCCACGGCCTCGTGCGTGACGGCCAGGGCAACAAGATGTCCAAGACGCGCGGCAATGTCATAGATCCGCTCGACATCATTGACGGT
>JBKEAX010000048.1:0-3613 GCA_047972825.1 Hyphomicrobiaceae bacterium
TTCTGCGAAGAGTGGCGTGCCGCCGTTGCAATCGGCATGGCGGCAAACACCCGCTCCTTGTGGCGCACGGCCCAGTCGAGCACCTGCATGCCGCCCATCGAGCCGCCAATGACGGCAAAGAGCTGGCGGATGCCAAGATGGTCGATCAATCGAACCTGGGCGTTGACCATGTCGGAAATCGTTATGACGGGGAACGTCAGGCCGTAGGGTCTACCGGTTTCCGGATTGACGGATGCAGGGCCGGTGGTGCCCATGCACCCACCCAGGATGTTGGCGCAGATGATGAAGTACTTGTCCGTATCGATTGCCTTGCCTGGGCCGATCAGGGTTTCCCACCAGCCAGACTTGCCGGTGACAGGGTTTTTCCCGACCACATACTGGTCACCCGTCAGCGCGTGGCAAACGAGGATCGCGTTGGACTTGTCCGCATTCAACTCGCCCCACGTCTCATAAGCCACTTGGAACGTTGGCAGCTGCTGGCCGCTATCCAGCATGAGCGGCTGATCTTCAAAGCGTACGATCTTGGAGGATGGCGTCCAGGCTTCCTTGAGACGTGGCAGCGTCTCCAAAAGGCGGGCCTCGCCTGATGGAGCGGTTGCGTCGGTACCGGGCTTTGCGATCTCGCTCACACGCTCGCTCCCTGCCTCTTTCTCAAGCGGGTGGGGAGCGGACATGAAAAAAGACCGTTCCTTGGGTCCCGCGCTGTCGCTGGCCGGGTCAACCTGGGGGCGGTCTCGCACGGCCTTTTAGCGATTTTTTTTACGTGGCTGCAAGCCGGCCGGCCAAATCACCACGATGATGAAGTATTCTGGATAGCGGAGTGCAGGGGCGCTGGTCAAGGGTGCGCGTGGCAACAAGGTTGGCAGACATTAAGAAATACCCTTGGGCAGGCCATGGTTCCGGAACACTATGAATCGCCGCCCGCCTCGGCTAAGAAGGCCGCGCTTGTAACGACTTCCGCTTTTTTCTGATGAAGACCCAGAGATGACCGCATTTGGCCCTACGCCCAGACCAGGAATCCTCCAGATCGAGGCCTACGTACCCGGCGAAAGCAAACTCCCCTCCGGCGTGACGCCCGCAAAGCTGTCCTCCAATGAGACGCCGCTGGGCCCCTCCCCTGAAGCCATCGAAGCCTATAAGGCGGCGGCCGGGCAGTTGGAGCGCTATCCTGACGGCCAAGCCACGGTTCTTCGCGAGGCAATCGCGCGCCGCTACGGTCTCGACGCGGATCGGATCGTTTGCGGCTCTGGTTCAGATGAAATTCTCACCCTGCTGGCGCACGCTTATCTGGGGCCAGGCGACGAGGCAATCTATACCGAACATGGATTTCTCGTGTACCGCATCGCGATTCTTGCAAATGGAGCGACACCTGTCGTTGCGCCTGAGCAGAACTTGAAAACAGATGTTGATGCAATTCTTCAGCGGGTCACTGAAAAGACGCGGATGGTCTTTCTCGCCAACCCGAATAATCCGACTGGCACTTATATCCCGATTGATGAGGTGCGGCGCCTCAGGGCAGGTCTGCGTGGCGATATCCTGCTCGTACTCGACGGCGCATATGCCGAATACGTGCAACGCAATGACTACGAAGCAGGCATTGAACTGGTAGCGACGACTGAGAACACGGTCATGACGCGCACGTTCTCCAAGATCCACGGATTGGCGGCGCTTAGGATTGGCTGGGGGTATTGCCCGGCGGGCGTGGCAGATGTGCTGAACCGCATCCGCGGACCTTTCAACCTGTCCAGTGCCGCGATTGCTGCAGGAACCGCCGCGATTGCAGATGCCGCACACGTCGAAAAAGCGGTCGCGCACAATTCCAAATGGGTGCCATGGTTGGAAACTGAGATTGCCAAGCTGGGCCTCACAGTTACACCCAGCGTCGCCAACTTCATTCTCATTCATTTCCCAGGTGACAGCGGGCGCACAGCCAAAGACGCTGATGCGTTCTTGAAATCGAAGGGGATCATTCTGCGCAAGGTTGGTGCCTACGGACTCGGTTCTTGCCTGCGCATGACCATTGGCACCGAGGATGAGAACCGGCGCACCGTTGCGGCTTTGTCGGAATTCATGGGAGTGGTGGGCTGATGGCGAATGCAACCCAGCCCATGTTCAAGCGGCTCGCGCTGATCGGTATAGGCCTCATCGGATCGTCGATCAGCCATGCTGTGCGTAGGCATGGCGCACTAGCTGGAGAAATAGTCGGCTCATCGGCAACCCAGTCAACGCGCGAAAAAGCCCTGCAGCTTGGGTTGATCGACCAGGCGTATGAGACAGCAGGTGAGGCGGTCCAGAATGCTGACATCGTCATTGTCTGCACGCCGGTTGGCGTGTGCGGGAGCGTGGCGCAGGAGATCGGTCCGCATTTGTCCCCTGGTGCTATCGTTTCCGACGTTGGCTCCGTCAAGGCGTCGATTGTCGCTGACATGGCGCCGCATCTGCCAGCGGGTGTGCACTTCGTGCCAGGTCATCCCATCGCCGGTACCGAGCAGTCAGGCCCTGAAGCCGGTTTTGCAGAATTGTTTGATGGCCGCTGGTGCATCCTGACGCCACCAGACGGCTCTGATCAGGCCGTCACCGGAAAGCTGGAAGCATTCTGGACGGGGCTGGGCGCCAAGGTCGAAGTGATGACGCCCGAACACCACGACCTTGTGCTGGCGATCACCTCGCATCTGCCGCATCTTATTGCGTTCAATATCGTCAACACCGCTGAACATCTAAAGCGCGTGACAGATAGCGAAGTCATCAAATTCTCCGCTGGCGGCTTTCGTGACTTCACCCGCATTGCTGCCTCCGATCCGACCATGTGGCGGGACGTGTTCTTGAACAACAAGGATGCCGTGTTGCACATGTTGAAGCGCTTTGGCGAGGACTTGTCAGCTCTGGAAGACGCGATCCGGGCCGATGACGGGATGACTCTTTTCAAGCGTTTCACCGAGGCGCGCATGATACGGCGTGGTATCGTTGAAGCAGGGCAGGATATTGCTTCGCCAGATTTTGGGCGCGGCGGCAAGTCGGCACCTCAAAGCGGAAAACACTAGTGCGGCGTCGCGCCTTAGTTGATCGATGTTGCGGCACGCTGGGTATCAACTAAGCGCGATAAACGCCACACTAAGCCAATGATTTTGCTAGTGGCAACGCGCGGTAAGTGTTCGCATGTCGCACGGTAAGCGCGAAGTCGTTTTATGCGCAACTCAATTGCCGGTTGCGATAAATCTGTGTCCACCCCCGAAGCGGTGTTGCAAATTGGCGCCGGTTTTAACGCTGGATTAACCAGAAGTTGAGACGATGTGCTTGGTTCTGGTTTTGCGTTCGCATCGTCAATTTTTCCATATCTGCCGAGCAGGGTTGATAGTCGCCGTGCAAGCCGCGTTTTCCAGCAAGCTGAAACAAGTGCCAGGATCGGTAACCCGATTTTGCGGCCGCTTGGTTACGTGGGAAATACATGCTTTCGGCAGGAAACTTGCGCAGCTTGATCCCAGGGCGATAGAGCGCTCCACGATTGCTGGAATTTCCTTGTTTGCAGGTTGTTCGATCGCATTGCAGGGGTTTGTCGTTGCCAAAGACGGCTTCTCGGGAAGTTCGGCCGGGGTAGCTCAGGCGGCGATCGCGG
>JBKEAX010000049.1:0-5975 GCA_047972825.1 Hyphomicrobiaceae bacterium
GAACCGCACTCGTCAAGGACGGCACTCTGCATGTCCAATCCGGTGCAGGGATTGTCTACGATTCAGCACCCGAAAACGAACAACAAGAGTGCATCAATAAGGCCAAGGCAATTGTGCACGCAGCTGGCGAGGCCGTCCGCTTTGCCGGAGGCGTCACAGGGCGCAAGGGGGCCAACAAGGGCCCCTGGGGATAAGGCGATAAAACTGATCGCGGCAGTGCCTGCATGATGGCCAGCATAAGAACCGCGATCACCACGCATGAGCCAGGGCGACTTGCCGCTTGCCATATGGGCGCCAGCACGTCATTTTCCCGCCATGCTGACACTTCTGCTTCTTCGCCATGCCAAATCGAGTTGGGACGATATTTCCCAAGACGATTTCGATCGACCGCTAACCAAGCGCGGCACCAAAGCCGCGCCGATGATCGGCGCCCTTCTCCTCAAGAAGGCTCTGGTTCCCGACCTGGTGCTTTGTTCAACGGCTGTGCGAGCACGCGCGACCCTGACGCTGGTTATGAACGAATTTGACGGATTGACGCCAAGCGTCATCTACGACGAAGCGCTCTATATGTCGGACGCGGAAACGATGCTCGACAAGATTCGCGCGGTCAAAGGCCAGCCCGCTGTCGTCATGGTGGTTGGACACAACCCAGGCATGCATGCACTCGCGCTGGAACTCACCGGGTCTGGCCCGCGCTCCGGGCTGCAATCGCTTGCAATGCAGTTCCCCACGGCAGCGCTTGCCCACATTACCTTTGATGTCGAGTCATGGCGCCGCATCGCGCCGGTAATGGGCGAACTGGTGGAATTCGTATTGCCGCGAAAACTTGGCTAGAGTCCAGACATGATCGATCATGATCAGACAGGTGGCATGGAAGGAACGATATGCGACCGGTTGCGATAATCACTGGAGCAAGCCGGGGCATCGGCCGCGCAACCGCGATGCTGGCCGCGCGCCAGGGTTACGATGTCTGTATCAACTATAAAGAGGATCGCGTATCAGCCGAGGTGGTGGCCGCCGATTGCGAGAAGTCCGGCGCGCGGGCAATCGTCTGCCGCGCAGACATTGCCTCACGCGATGACGTCTCAGCCCTGTTCAACCATTGCGACGATGTGCTCGGCCGCGTCAGCCTCCTTGTCAACAACGCCGGGATCATTGGTCAAGCCTCCAGGCTTGAAGACATCACCCAGAACGCCCTTAACGAAACCTTCGCCGTCAACCTCTTTGGATCGGTTTATTGCGCTCAACAGGCCATAGCCCGCATGTCAACGAACAAGGGCGGGTCCGGCGGGGTCATCATCAATCTGTCGTCGATTGCCGCCGTCACCGGAAGCCCCAACGAATATGTGCACTACGCGGCATCTAAAGCCGCGATCGAAACCCTCACGATCGGCCTCGCCAAGGAAGTCGGACCTGAAGGTATCAGGGTAAACGCCGTGCGCGCGGGCACGACCGATACTGAGATCCATGCCCGAACGGGTAATCCCGATCGCCCCGCATTGGTTGCCCGAACAGCACCGTTAAGACGGGTGGCGACACCTGAAGACATCGCCCACGCCATCATGTGGCTTGGATCGGATCAGGCCGGATTCGCAAGCGGCGCCATCCTGAGCATTTCCGGCGGCCTATGAGCTGTTTCCTTGCATGAAGATTGACAGGTGCGCCCGGCCCTTTATCACGTGGGACAAAGTCGTTGAGACGGCCTGCGGTTAGCTCTAGGGTCCGGACCCTAATCATGCGTACACATCAATTGTGCGCACCAAATCCTGAGAGCGAACCGGATATCTCGACCAACCATGGTAATTTCAATAAGATGAAGCGACAATGCTGATCCTGATCGATAACTACGACAGCTTCACCTATAATCTCGTCCACTTCCTCGGCGAACTGGGCGCACCCTCCGTAGTCATCCGTAACGACAAGGTGACGGCTGAGGAGGTGATCGCCCAAGCTCCAAAGGCAATCGTACTCTCCCCCGGCCCATGCACACCAAATGAAGCCGGTGTCTGCCTTGATCTCATTGCCAAGGCCGGAGCCACCATACCGCTGATGGGCGTCTGCCTCGGCCACCAGTCGATCGGCCAGGCTTACGGCGGCAAGGTCATCCGCGCGCCAGTTCCAATGCACGGCAAACTTTCGACGATTAAGCACACCGACGAAGGCATCTTTAAAGGCCTGCCGCAGAGCTTCGAGGTGACGCGTTATCATTCGTTGATCGTCGAGCGTGAGACACTGCCCGACTGTCTCGAAGTTACCGCTGAAACTGACGACGGACTTATCATGGGGCTAGCGCACAAAACTCATCGTGTGTACGGCGTGCAGTTCCACCCTGAAAGCATCGCCTCAGCATACGGCCATGCGCTACTGGCAAACTTCCTGGAACTGGCTGGCATTCCGCCCAACCGCGACGCTATTCCTCCGCCAGGTGCAGCCAGGGCTGCGTGAACAAACCTCCCGCTGCAACGACAGCAATTGCCAAGGTTCCAGCTCATGAACGCGCCAGACATGAAGCGTATCTTAAAGACCGTCTCCCAAGGCGGAAGCCTCGATGAAAAGAGCATCGAAGCTGCACTCGACTTGATGTCTTCAGGTGCCGCAACGCCGATCCAGATGGCTGCCTTCTTGATGGCTCTGAGACTTCGCGGGGAAACCGTCGATGAAATTACAGGTGCTGCTCGGCTGATGCGCTCTCGCATGGTGCCGGTGAAGGCGCCGGCCGGGGCGATCGACATCGTCGGTACGGGTGGTGACTCGCATGGCACCTATAACGTCTCAACGTGTGCGGCAATCGTCGCCGCCGGGGCTGGCGTCAAGGTTGCCAAGCACGGCAACCGATCGGTCTCGTCGTTGTCTGGTGCTTCCGACGTGCTGGCAGCACTCGGCGTCAAGGTCGACGTCGGACCTGACGTCGTCGAGCGCGCCATAGAAGACGCCGGCGTGGGCTTCATGTGGGCCCCCATGCATCACCCGATGATGAAGCAATGGGCGCCGATCCGCGCGGAGCTTGGCATTCGCACGATTTTCAACGTGCTGGGACCGTTGTGCAATCCTGCCGGTGTGACCCGCCAGGTTGTTGGCGTCTATGAAGCAAGACTGGTCGAGCCTATCGCCCATGTGCTCAAGAACCTCGGAGCCGAACATGTCTGGGTTGTGCACGGTTCAGACGGTATGGACGAGTTGACGACAACCGGCCCCAGCCGCGTTGCTGCACTTCAGGAGGGCGACATTGCCGTGTTCGAAGTCACCCCCGAACAAGCCGGACTTTCCCGTGCCAATCTGGCCGACCTCAAGGGCGGTGATGCGACTGCCAACGCATCTGCCATCCGCGTGGTTCTGCACGGAGAACCTGGACCGTTCCGCGACATCGTCCTGCTAAATACCGCTGCGGCATTGATCGTTGCTGGCAAGGCCGCCAACCTGGCCGACGGTGTTGAAAGAGCCGCGCGCTCCATCGACACGGGCGCTGCCATGAACGCACTGACCCGCCTCATCGCAGCGACGAAACAGAAAGCCTGATGCGCAATGAGCGACATCCTCGATAAGATCACTGCCTACAAACGCGAAGAGGTCGCGCGCGCCAAGGCTGCAACGCCATTACAGGTTATGGCTGAGTATGCGCGTTCCGCCTCCCGTGTACGCCCCTTTGCCGAAGCGATTGCCCGCAAGATTGGCGCTGGCGAAAACGCCCTCATCGCAGAAATAAAGAAAGCATCGCCTTCGAAGGGATTGATCCGCGAGGATTTTGATCCCCCTGCCCTGGCTAAAGCATACGAGGCAGGTGGCGCAACATGCCTGTCGGTTCTCACCGACACACCGTCATTTCAAGGCGCCCCTGAATACCTCAAGGCCGCCCGCGCAGCCACCAAGCTGCCGGTGTTGCGCAAGGATTTCATGATTGACCCCTATCAGGTCGTCGAAGCGCGCGCCTGGGGAGCTGATTGCATCCTCATCATCATGGCCGAAGTTGATGACGCCACGGCACTCGCCCTCGCCAATGCCGCCTCCAATTGGGGCATGGACGCGATTGTCGAAGTGCATGACGCCGCCGAACTGGAACGTGCCCTGGCCTTGCCCTGCCGGCTGATCGGCATCAACAACCGCAATCTGAAAACATTTGAAACCGCGCTTGAGACGACCGAGCACCTTTCCCCGATGGTAACGGGCGATCGCATCGTCATTGGTGAAAGCGGTATTTTCACGCCTCACGACATCGCAAGGCTCAACAAGGCGGGCGTAAAAGCCTTCCTGGTCGGTGAAAGCCTGATGCGGCAAACAGACGTCACCGCGGCAACAAAAACATTGCTCGCCCGCGCATAAAGCCGTCCAGACCCAGCTGGAACCATTCGGCCGTGGCGCAATGCGCGCGCCAAGCGGCAATTCAGACAAAGACTGAGCCGCTCTAGGTCGGGAGAGCGCGTCTCATAATTCGCGGCATGTTTTAGCGTTTCAGCACCCCGATCAACAAAACATCAGTGTGCCACCCATAGCAGGAAGGACAGTCATATCCATATGCAGCCTCAATCTACTGCCTATCGGAGCTTGAAAAGCTAGGCATAAAATTTTTTATATATAACAATTTATTCTATTATTTGTTTTGTGTCACGAATTTCCGGACATTGGTTCTCAAGAGGCCGAACGCGATGCCTCGCGAACCAAGAGAGGAAGAAAACCATGACTGTTCAGCTCCCCAAGAATGTTGAAACTCGCCCGATGGCCGTACTAGGTGCCGGCACCCTCGGCCGTCGCATTGCCTTGATGCTTGCAACGCAGGGTGCCGAAGTCCGGCTTTTTGATCCTGCCACCAAGGTCCGCAAAGACGGTCTGGAGTTCATACATGACAAGCTGCCTGGCTTGGTCTGGCACCGGGGCAATGGAAAAGCTGGTCAGGTGGTCGGCGTAGAAGACCTGGAGAGCGCTCTGCACAATGTCTGGCTCGTCATTGAAGCCGTTCCCGAAAAACTCGAACTCAAGAAGAAGATCTTTGCCGACCTGGACCGCCTGTCACCGGCCGATGCAGTTCTGGCAAGCAATTCCTCTTCCTACCCAGCCAGCCGGTTCATTGACAATGTTGGCAAGCCTGAACGTGTCCTCAATACGCACTTCATGATGCCGCCCGAAGTCTCCTCAGTCGAACTCATGAGCAGTGGCGCGACCGACCCCGCGATCATGAACTTGGTAGCCAAGGCTCTGCCGAAATATGGTTTCACGCCCTACATGGTCGGAAAGGAAAGCGTTGGCTTCATCTTCAATCGCATCTGGGCAGCGGTCAAACGGGAAGCACTGGCAGTTGTCGCCGAAGGTGTTGCTTCGCCAGAAACCGTTGACGCCATCTATGCTCAGAACTTCGGCCTCAAAGAAGGCCCTTGCCGGTTGATGGATAAGGTGGGCCTCGATGTCGTCCTGGCTATTGAGGAGCACTACGCCCATGAGAACCCGAACCTGCCGGAAGCACCGCGCAAGCTGCTCAAAGACATGATCGCCGCCGGCAGGCTTGGCGAAAAGAACGGGCATGGCTTTTACAACTACGGCTCTCAAGCCGCAGCGGCCTAACCAATGCAACAATCGTGTTGCGCAGCTTCTGCGCGCGCAACACGTCACTAGATCGCGTTCACTTTTCACGGAATCGCGAACGCGCGCTATTTTCTTTTATGTTGAGCATGTTCTTCACGCCAAACCGCTACACTTCGGCTGAACATGCTCTAATCCTTTGCATAATGGAGCAGTAAAATGTCCACACAGCCATATCTCATCATTTTGGACATGGGCGCAAAACAGGTTATTGCCGCCGACGAAGACGGCAACCGGCTGGCCATCCTGCGCGATGGGCTCGATAAGGTGCCCGATGGCGTCATAACTTCCCCAGACGGGGCGAAGATCTATTTCACACAAATGGGAAAGCCCGACTTTAAAACCCAGTCGGCAATGGACTTCGACGGCACCATCTGGCGCATGAACATTGACGGCAGCGACCTGAC
>JBKEAX010000108.1:0-4731 GCA_047972825.1 Hyphomicrobiaceae bacterium
CCGAACGTCAAGGATGCACCGCTGTCTGCATTCATGCTGGCGATGATTGTAACCAGCAACGCGTTCAGCGCGGCTCCGGCCATGATGACAACCGGCACGTCGAATGCGCGCTGGGTAAAGGGAAGCGGGATTGATCTGGCAGACAACTGTTTGCTCTCGTCAGGAATTCAAATTCGAGAGATTGAAGCTGTTTGTGGTGAAGGAAGTTTTAATGGGCACCCTGATAAAACCACGGTTGAACATGGATGGACTACGTTGAGACCATGATTTCTCCCGAATCTATAGCGCATACTCATAGCTATTGGATTCGGCCTTCAGGTCGAGGAACGTGTTTTGCGAGTTCAACCATATTGATTTGATATTTTCGGGGGTGCCAATGAAAATCGCTTCAGCTTTGCGCGCCATGTGCGTTGCATTGATTGCCTTGGCTGCGTCAACGTCGCCCAGTTCGGCAGATAGCGGATATGTTCGCTTGACCATCTACAAGGCCGGCTGGATCATCGGTGGATCGGGTGGTGGCGGCACGCTGGATTTCCACGGCCGGGTCTATGATCTGACGACAGGTGGCATCGACTACGGCCTCGTGTTCGGTGGGTCAAAGACCACACTGACGGGGCGGGTTCGCAACATCACCCGCCCGTCCGACATTGAGGGTGTTTACGTTGCCGGTGGTGCTGGCATTGCCGTTGGTGGTGGCGCACGCGCTATTATTCTCACCAACCAGAAGGGTGCTGTTCTTGAACTCACCGGCCGGCAAGTGGGGCTCATCGCCAACCTGGATTTGTCGGGGCTCGCGATCTCCCTGGATTGATCGTAGGTTGAAATAACATGCTATGTTTGACCAGCATCAGCCGTTGCTGGGTCAGAATCTTATTTTGCGTGTATCGGGTCATTCCATGAAAAGAACCACCTCACTTGCTGTCCTATGCCTGCTTGTGGCAGGGCCTGCCCTGGCCGAAACATGCCATGAGAAATTTGTGCGTGTTTATACGGACCGCAATGAAAAGGGGCCGACAAAGATTGTGGTGATCCAGGAGGTCAAAGGAGCTAAGCCAACCAAGACCCACAACTACAGTGATGGTACTTGCGACTGGATGACGGAAAGCGTCGAACCAGTCGACATGGCTTGGTCCATGGTGCGCGGTCAGGTGATGTATACGTCCACTGATCAGGGCAAAACCTGGAAAAAAAATTCGCACGCTTGACAGTGGCCACAGCGAGGAGGCTGTTGCCAAGCAACTCGCTGCTGCTGCCAGCACGGTGAAGAATGCTGTGTGCGGCACTGAAGAACTCGATGGCGTGATGTATGAAACGGTTGCGGCGGACTATGATCAGCCGGCCATGAAAACATTTCATCACGATAAATTCTGGATCAATCCGGCAACGGGTTGGATTACAAAGTCCATTGGCCGAACAAAGCTTGGGAGCTTTGAGAGCAACGTGACGCAGTTCATCGAAAAGGCACCGGACCTGAAGCTGCCAACGCCGGATTGACGCAACTCAAGCCTCGGGACTGTCGTTGCGTGGGGGCTCAAACTGTAATGGTTTTTATGTCCTTGAAAGCAACGTCAGGATTGCGCTCAACGACGGTTTGCAGATTGTAGACGGAGGGTGCGAGGTAGACGTATTCACCTTCGCGGTCCTTGGCGATGAGTGAGCGGTGCTTTTTCACGAAGTCGTCGATTGCGCCGTCCTTATCACTGGATATCCAGCGCACGGTATCGCAAGGCGCGGTATCAAAAGCGGTGTCGAGGCTGTATTCGTGGGTGAGGCGATCGGCGAGAACGTCGAGCTGCAGTGCGCCTATAACGCCGACGACAGGCTGCGTCCCGTCGATGGGAGAAAACAGCTGCACGATGCCTTCTTCCGCCATTTCCTCCAGCGCGTCCTTGAGCTTTTTTGACTTGATGGCATCGTTGGCCCTGACGCGGCGCAGGATTTCAGGGGCAAAGTTGGGTATGCCGAGAAATGTAATGTCTTCACCCTCTGTCAAGGCATCGCCGATCCGGAGGAGCCCTTTGCCCGGTATGCCGACAACATCACCTGCGTAGGCTTCTTCGGCGAGCGAGCGATCCTGAGCAAAAAAGAACTGCGGAGCCTGCAGGGCTATCATGCGGCCGGTGCGCACGAGTTTTGCTTTCATGCCGCGTTTCAGCTTCCCCGAGCACACGCGCATGAAGGCGATGCGATCGCGGTGGTTCTTGTCCATGTTCGCCTGGATCTTGAAGATGACCCCGGTCATCGCAGGTTCGCTGGCATGGATGGTTCTCGTGGCGGCCTGCTGATCGCGCGGCGAGGGGGCGTGCGCGATCAAAGCCTCCAACAGGCTTTTGACGCCAAAATTCTTCAATGCGGAACCGAAGAACACAGGCGTTAACGTGCCGTGACGGAACGCTTCAACATCGAATGCCTGCGCCGTTTCTCTCACCAATTCGACTTCTTCACGCCAGGAAGTCACGACGTCAGACGACATCAATTCATCAAACAAGGGATCGTCAGGGCCAGATAGCGGCTGGCCCGCGCCCTCCTGGTCGAGCCGCCGCAGGCGGTCGGAAACAAGATCGTAGACACCTTTGAAATCGCGGCCCGATCCGATTGGCCAGACCATCGGGCATGTATCAAGCGCCAATGTCTTTTCGATTTCGTCGAGTACTTCGAGCGGTTCGCGGGCCTCCCGGTCCATCTTGTTGACGAAGGTGATGATTGGGATGTCACGAAGTCGGCAGATCTCAAACAGCTTCAGCGTGCGCGCCTCGATGCCGCGTGCTGCGTCGATCACCATGATGGCGCTGTCGACGGCGGTGAGCGTGCGGAAGGTGTGGTCGGAAAAATCCTCATGGCCCGGTGTGTCGAGCAGATTGAAAACGTGTCCGCCGTATTCGAACGTCATCACAGAGGTTGCCACGGAGATGCCGCGTTCCTTCTCGATCGCCATCCAGTCGGAACGTGTGTTCTGCTTATCCTTCTTCGCCTTTACCTGGCCGGCAAGCTGGATTGCTCCGCCGAACAAAAGCAGCTTTTCGGTCAGTGTGGTCTTACCTGCGTCAGGGTGCGAGATGATCGCGAACGTGCGCCGACGATCGATCTCCGCTGCCATGCGCGGGTCGGTGGTCGCAGGCCGGCTAGCAGGTGCTGTGGCTGTTGTCTCGTCGGTCATTTCGGTCAACTTTGGCGGTGCGTGCAGGGACGGCGTGATCCAAGCGCCCCAGTTCTTCGATTGGCGCTTTCGATGCTCGGGAGTGCTTCTACCATATGAGTTTCGTCATGGCAGCGGCCGGGCGCACAGGCGCATCAGAGAAAAGGCTGTCGAGAGTTTGTGTGTTGAGTTCACCTTCGACATGGACACCGCTGGCAATAAACACAGACCGGATACTGGCCCGGCCGGCGCCGGCAATATCGGTGTTGATGCCATCACCAATGGCCAGGATGCGGTCTGTTCCGACAGCTTTACCGCGCTGGTCGGCAATTTGCTTTAACGCTAGCTGGTAAATCGGGGGATAGGGCTTGCCTGCATAGGCAACTTTGGCTCCGAGTGCCTGGTATGCGGCGGCGACGCCACCGGCGCACCAGACCTTGTTGCCGCCGCGTTCGACCATAAGGTCGGGGTTGGCGCAAATCATTGGCAGGCCGTGCCCGTGCGCTGATGTGAGCATTTCGGCGTAGTCATCGGGCGTTTCGCTTACATCATCGAACAATCCGGTGCAGACGATGGCGGCAGAGTCCTCCAGCACACCAGGGGTGACGCCGGTGCCCTCGTAAAGCGGGAGGTCGCGATCCGGGCCGAGGTGAAAAACGGTCTGGCCGGCATATTCTGCGATCAACGCACGGGCTGCGTCTCCCGAGGTGAGGACCATATCGTAGGCATGGTCGGGTACACCGATGCGCTGCAATTGCTCCACGACACTTGCGGCTGGACGCGGTGCATTCGATAGCAGCATGACGGTGCCGCCGATACGGCGGAAGGTGGCGCAGGCGCGCGCGGCATCCATGAACGGGCTTACGCCGTTGTGCATGACCCCCCAAATATCGACCAACCAAGCATCAGTACCAGCCGCAAGCGAGGAAACGGATGCAACGATTGGGATATGCGGAAAAGCGGAGCCGGTGGGAGCGGATGTCGTATTCATACGCTCCTCGTGATGCAGTTGCGGCAAAAAATCAAGCCGCAGCTGACCTTTGACCGTTGCCGGACGTTTTTACCACGCGCGCACCGCCAAAAATCGCCCCCTGTCCGAAACGGACGCCGTAGGCAAATACCTTCTCACGCTTGGCTTGATCGTCGAGAGCCTCGACCACGGTGGTCAGACCAAGCTGCGAGAAGTGCTTGCACAAGTCAACGGCGGGAACAGAGCCTCCAGGAGCGGGTAGACCGGACAAGAATACCTCTGCGTCCAATTTGACATACTGGAAGCCGGCGTTGGCAAGGACTTCGAAGTCCATGTCGAGGTCGGTCACCGCGCGCAAGGCAAACCCAAATCCCAGTCCACGCATTTCGTTAATCATGGTCCAATGCGGGTTTGTGAATTGGCGTGCATCATCCTGCGTGAATGTCAGCACAAGCTGGTTGGCAAGCCGGGACTGCGCGCCATAAGTGTCGGCGAATGTCGACAAGAAGCTGTCGGACGTAAGAGACTGGCCCGAGAAGGTGGAAAACACGTTGCCGGACTTGTTGCGTTCATCGAGTCGCCGGGCAACCTGAGCGGTGCGCTTCAAGCGTAGGCTATCGAGCAG
>JBKEAX010000167.1:0-8791 GCA_047972825.1 Hyphomicrobiaceae bacterium
CTTTAAAGCAGGAAAACCCCGGTGCGAGGCCGGGGTTTTCAAGAAACTATAACGTTCCGGTTAGGCGAGCGCGTCGACCTTGCCGAATTTTTCGGCCAGAAGATAATAGAAGGTGACACGTTTCTTCTGCTTGTCAGCCTTCATCTTTTCGCAGATCTCTTTAATTGCCGCGTCGATCGCCGCATCATCGGATTGTCCGAGTTTTTTCTTGCACCAACTGTCGCGAACCCGGGCCAGCTCGTCCTTGCTTGAGCAGGATACCAGGGACGCATCCTTGCTTTTGAGAGCGATGCCCAGGTGCTTTACGATGCCGGCAACCGCCTTTTCACTGGCGCCGGAGGCATAACGCTTCACGTCATCGAAGTGTTCGGTGCTCATGGTTGGGAACTCCCGTAAGTGAGCTTCATATGTCTGGCGGAGGGCCCACGGCACTGCGGCCATGCACGCTAAACTTTAACGTCCGTCCAACTCAGGTGATAGCGCGCAGTGGGCAGAAAATTAAGCGTTGTATAAGGCTCACATAACGAAAACACTTGTCCTTGATTGGATAGATAGGAAGTGAAATTCTTCGAGATAAGGAATCTGCATTTTATATCATGGTGTTATGCGGAAAGCCAGTGATGGTTGCGCCGCACATCGTGATCCGCCAAGGCCTTGGTTTATACTGTGCCGGTAGGCCGGGCCGCGTGCTTGAAGGCCATGTAGCTGGCATTGATTCGGCCTGCAAAGTCGTCGTGACCGGAAATATCAGCAACGATCGACTCGGCTATGCGCCTTAGTTCAATTGAGATCCTGTTGGCTTGTGATGTTGCGTTGAGCTTTCCGGGGGGCGGCGCGAATGTGCGGGTCAATTGTCTTGTAAAAAGCGTTTGAGCGTACAAATCCGCATGGCTCGCGGCGGCAGCTTCACATGAGAGTGCATGCAAAAGGAGTTGTTCGCTATTGCGCAAACCGTCCCAGAAACTGCGACGCAGGCCGAGACTGATAAAATAGCCGTTCGTGTTGAGTGGTGGGTTGATTGCGAATGTGGAATTCAGTGAAAGCCCAGCCATTTGTTGCAGGCCCAGTTCAATGTCCGCGCCGACCGCTTCAAAACCGTCAAGGGTGCTGTCGGCTGCAAGCGAGGTGTGTGAAGCGGCCGTACGTTGCATGGGAATAGCATCAACAGCCATCAAGACGTCAGCGGCAAGTCCCATGGCTGCAATTCGTTTGCCGTGCAGGTCGGCGCGGCTTTGCAACGGCTGTCTTGTAAAAAGACTGCGCGATCTGCCCGAATGACCGATCACAAGCCCCTTCATGTTGAACTCGCCGGCAAGCTCGTCCCACAGGTCCTGGCCGCCTGCAGCCATGAGCCATGCATTGAACCTATCGGCGCGCAGCCCTGTACGGCAGGGCAGCCCGGCAAAATAGGAAAACGCAGGATGCATGTCGCGGTGCGCATGTTCGTGCCCGACGTAAAGGTCGGCATCACCCGTCATCACAGAGTTGAAGGCTTCTGCATCATGCGCCGGGGGTACATCGTCGACCTCGATTACCAGATGGCCATCGGACGCGGCTTCAATGCGTTTGGCAAAGCGGCGAACATGATCGCCTGCGCCAGTTACGTCTTCGGCCCACAGGCTAACCATGCGCAAGGTGCGCTTGCCACTTAATACAGAGGGGCTTTCGAGTGCCCGCGCGTCATCTGCGGCCTTCGCTGCATTGGCCGCTGTGGCCGTAGCAGTTCCCGCAAGGGCCGCCGCAGCACTCGAACCTTTGAGAAAATTTCGGCGGTCCATCACGCATCCTCCCGTCAGTTTCGCCTATCAAAGCGTAACGGCAGGATCATGACAATGGTTATGATTTTTTTCCGAAAGATGGGCGGTCCGGTTGCCGAAATTGGCCAATTGACAGGGTGTCGGGAGCGAAACTGCACCAACGTTTCCACATCTGCATTGTCTTCGACGTTTTGTTATTGGCTCCAGACCCTGGTCAAATAGCCTGGACGTCCGTCATGCGCTTGCTTCACGTACAAGCACACGCAATATCTGCCGCCAAACGGCAGCGGCAATGCTTTCTCTTTGAGCCGCAATGTGCAGTGTTCCCCTCATCGCTTGGTGGACACTCTGACGATCCAGCTTTACCCGGACCAGATGTTTGCCCGAGCGAGGCACAATGCTACCATTGGGTGCGAAGTCGCTTGGCATGGCCCCGCCATAGACTGAAGCCAGGTATGGCCACTGGATGGTTTGGCTTCCGGTTTTTGCATAGGCCATGACCTTGCCTGCAGCTAATGGGATAGACAGGTCCTCGGGGACGAAAGTGGCATCCGCACCAGGAGCAAGGCGCCACAAGTCGTCTTCGTCGATGTAGCCGCGTGCAATTGGTGCGCTGGTGGTTACAAGGCGCGCGATGGGAGTGTCCTTATCGATCCAATCACCGGCATTGAGGCCATAATCAACATCACGCAGTACGCCATCGTGCGACGCACGAACCACAAGCCTGGCTTTTTCTTTCTCCAATCCGGCAAGCTTTTCCTGGTTTCGAGCAAGCTCACCTTTCAGCGTCATAAGATCGGACAACTCCATTGCGTCACCAGCAATGCGTTGAAGCCGCATCTGTGTGAGTTCTTTGTTGAGTTTTGCTCGTCGAATTTCATGTTCGAGATCGGGTGATTTGAGCACGAGCAATGTGCTGCCCATTTTAATAGTGGCGCCGTCCTTGATGTGGTTCTCGACGACCTGGGAGGACGTCGGCGCAAAGATCACGAACTCGGGTTCTGAAAATGCGACGGCCTGCACTGCCACCGAGGCATTCCATGGCACCATGAACAAGGCAAGCAGGCAAACCAGAACCGCCGCCGAAACAAGGCTTCTGCGGCTCGATAGAATCCGCGCTCTCATGTGCCACCACTCCTTAAGCTCTCTCATGATCGGCAAAACAATGAACCAAAGGATCTCGACGCTGAAAAGAATGACGCCGAGCACCTTGAAGAACATGTGAAAAACAACAAGCGCGATACCAATGAAAACAAACTGGCGATAAATGAAGGTTGCGATCGCATATGTAATAAGGCCGGTCGCTTTACGCGGCGCGAGCACCTCAGGCGGTGGGTCGCCCAGGCTAAACAGTTTTTCGCGTAGCCACCAACGGGCCAAAGCGCCGGAGCGCGCCTGGAGGTTGGGCACTTTCCAGGCGTCCGACAGAAGATAATATCCATCAAAGCGCATCAATGGATTGAGGTTGATCGTAAGCCCAAGGATGAGGCTGGTCGTGGCCGTTATGAACGCTGCCGAGCGAACTGGACCATCAGGAAGAAAGGCCCACAAGAAGAGCGCCATTCCCGCGAGTGAAAATTCAACGATGATACCAGCCGCATCTATCGCCAGCTTGTGCCGCAGTTGCGATAGCCTCCAGGCATCGGTCACATCGGTGTAGAGGATTGGCATGAACACAATGAATGCGACACCCATGGTGTTTACCCGCACACCATATCGTGTCGCCACATAGGCATGACCCAGTTCGTGTAGTGTCTTCACGGCAGCCAGAGTCAAACCGTAAAAGAACATTCCCTCAAGTGAGAGTAGGTCGAGAAACGTTGCAACGAACTGGTCCCACTGGCGTGATGCGAAGTAAAGGCCAACGAGTGATATTGAAATTACAAGGAGTGCCGCACCTCTGCTGAAGAGCGGTGCGACGAAGGGCAACGTTGCAACCAGAAACCTGTGCGGCCTGACGAGTGGAACGCGAAAAAAGATGTAGTTGTGAATGACGCGCCAGAAGAGCCGTGGCCGGCTGGCCTTTTCCTGTCTCGCATAGGCCGTGGCATCTCCACCTGCCGCCTCGGCCGCAAGGTTTGATGCCAGAATGAAGGTTGCAAGCTCGTTCACTTCATCAACGCTCACCTCAGGTTCAAGCCGGCTTGATGCGTAGGCACAAAACGCTTTGACTGAATCTGTCTGCCAGATCGACAACAAGCGAAACGCACGGTGTGAGATTTGAAAGTAGCGGTGGCGAACCGGATCATAAACGAGCCAATTCTGGCGGCCGTCAGAAGCAAGTCCCCGGTGCAGCTGCACATCTTGCCGCAACTCGGGAAGCTTTGTGGGCTGGGCAGGTCGGGACAGTACCTGCATATCAGATTCCGAAATGCTGTCGGAACGCCGACAGCGGGCGGCGCAACAGATAATAGGCAAGAGGCACGGTCGCGCCTTTTATTTGTGCTGTTCCGCGCGAACCAATGCGCGGTGTTGCTTCGCCCGGATCAATCTCGGCAAGAATACGAACTACCAGTTGTTGCGTTGCATTGGGCTCTGCCTGATAGGCTTCACTTGCAAGTGTTGCCTGCAAGGAAGACAGAGGGTTTGCGTCGAGAAACAGTCTTGCGCCGACGCCTTTGCTCAGCACGATTGCATCGGCGACTGCCAGATCAATCCTGGCCATCACGAAATTGGGATCAACTATTTCCATGATGCGCTCGCCGGTGCTGACGGGCTTGCCGATCCATCGGTCCTTGTTTTCGTAAACAAGCACGCCGCTGCGATGAGCGACGATTTGTGATTTGGCTAAAAGTTCCGCCGCGTAGTCGCGCTCCGCCTTTTTGAGATCATACTCGGCCTGCGCCGCACCCAGGTCATGTCGCGCTTTTTCATCCGAAAAAGCCGCTTGGCGGGTGCGCACCAAACGTGCATTGGCGAGCAACAATTCCTGTTCGGTAACCTGTAGACGGTTGTGCGCGGTTGTCTCGTCAAACCGAAGTATGATGTCACCTGCACGAACCGGGGCGTTGGGCTCAATCATTATCTCTTTTATGATGCCGTCTATCGGTGCGGTAACGCGCTGCGGCGACTTGGCGATGATCTCAACTGGCGCCAGTGCGGTCAACGGCACCGGAAACGCGGATATGGCAATGGCTGCCAGCCAGATGATGATCCGGGTAGCGCGGCTTACGGGGCGCCGCCACTTCAGTGCCTTGTTCCCATAAAGCGCCTGCCAGCGATCACTGAACACGTCGCACTCGCGTGCAATTATTTTGACCTCCTGTTCTGACCAGGGTTGTTCGCGGGCAAAAAAGATGCCGGCAAAAAGATCACCCGACACGAGGCGAAGCGGATGCCACACCATGTGGGGGAATGGATAGCTCGTCGTCTCTGCGGCGTCTGGGTCAGCAAAGGCCGGAAGGTCGAATACAATCGATGTATCGGTGTCGTCATTTTTTTCAATGATTTGATTGGCGATACCAGAAATCCATCTCGTGAAAGGTGTGTCCCCCTCGACAAGTGCCACGCTGGAAACGCATGCGACTTCGAACGGGCCGCGCCTGCTTCGACGAAGAATTATGACTTGCCGGGCGGAGACGAGCTTGCGGCTCTCATTTGCGATCAGGTGTAGAAGTTCGACTTCGTCTTTTGCAGTTCGAACTTTGCTTTCGACCGCAAGTAGCTGTACAGCGCCAACTTTCGATGCTTCAGCGGCGGTCTGGGCACCGGCGCTCTTGAGCGAGCCAAGGTCGCCGGCAACCGCGTCTTGGCGAACCTGTCCGTGGATCTGGCGCGTCTTATCTGTCATCACGCCTTTCCAGTCCCTCAGGCAAGGCAATTGTTGCCGTTCCACTCATGCCTGGGCGCACTTCTTTTGGTGTATCAACGATCCGGCCCCATGCCTTCAAAGTGCGGCTGATCGGATCGACCACGGCGCCAACGTTCATCAACCGAACCTTGTGCGCGGTTTGCGTTTCATCAACGAGGAAGAGGAACTCATGGCCCGGCTTCAGCCACACCGACCAGCTTGAGGGGACGATGATGTCCACTTCAAGCTCTCCATCTTTCACTATTCTCAGAAGGGGTGAATTGGGTTGCGGCATTTCAAACACGTCGACCACACGCTCGACAATCCGGCCATCATAGGGGGCGGCGATGTTGCATTGGAATGTCCTGATCCGCATCGAATCTGCCACCGCGGATGCCTGAGCGAGTTTCGCTTTGGCCAATGCAAGTTCATCGGAACCAGTTGCCTTGCGGCTCAACAGCAAGCTGGTGGTCTTGACCGCGATCTGCTGCGTTTCTACGTCCGCCTCTGCGGCTCGCAGTTCTGCCTCGTAGCGCCCGCAGTCGAATGACAAGAGCACGTCGCCCTTGCGGAAGGATTGACCGACCTTGTGGGAGATTGCAGCGATACGCGCAACCAGTTCGCTGGAAATCGTCGCAGATGCTTCCGCTCGGACTATGCCACGCACAGTTGCAGTCCGTTCAGAATCTGCGTTCACGTTCGGAGCGATCAATTGCAACGCAAAGAACACGGGCACCGCTCCGGAAGGAAGTCGTCTCATACTGCTTCCCTGAATTCGAATATGTATTAGCGGGACGCGAAGTGGACAGGGCCTGCGATTGCACTCTTGATTTCAGCAATGCTCATCTCGCTGGCGAGCAGATGTTCCCCTGGCGCGACTCCCATTGAGGCCTTCAGGCCTGCAGCAGCACTTTGTAGTTCGGCATAGGCCATGTCACGCTTGACCATTGCAACGAGCGTGTTCATCTCCTCGCGGATGGCCGTTTGCTCACTCACCTTTCCGCCATCGAGTGAGCTGCGGATGTGACGAAGAATTTTCTGCTGCACGTTGTAGAAGCGTTCCGCGGTATCATAGTTGCGCCGTGCGTGATAAAGGCGGGCGCGACCTACATGAACCTGCGTCATGACAGCCATGGTGACCGCAAGAGCCCGGGCATCAAGCAAGGCATCTTTCGCCTCAACCTCGGCACGCCGCTCTGGGTAAGAGAACACATTGATGAGGTTCCAGCTTGCCTGCGCACCCCATGCAACCCAATGGCTGTTGTAAAGGAACGTGTTGCTGTTCCAGGCAGGAGTTGCATCGAAGGAAATGCCAGGAAGCATCTTGAGGATGGCCGCTTCTGCATCGTGGGCATTTATACGCTTGCGATATGCAACCTCGCGCAGCTCAGACCGGTTTTCAAGTGCCGTGGTGATCATGCCGTCAACCGACATGCCCGCCGTTCTGGGTTCGGGGTAGTGCGTTGGAATCGCAATCTCGTAGGGCTTTCCTGGATCCAGATTGGCCAGGGCCGCCAGTTGCGCCTTTGCACTGCTCAACTCGCCTGCCAGCTTGCGCAGCTCGCGTTGTATTTCGACAAGTTCGCGTTCATAGGTCAATGCCGTCAACGGCGAAGCGCGACCCGATTGTTCGAGCGCTTTGGAATCCGCCAACGCCTGCGTTACGCGCCTCTCCATTGATTTCAAGCGGCGTGACAAGCGCGTGGATGAAACAGCCCGCCAGTACGCTGTGCGAACGTTTTCAAGCATTCTGGTAACGACGCGGCGTTGTGTTTCTTCGGCAATGAGAACTTCGTCAGCAGCCTGCCGGGCGCGGATGTAGGACAATCCAAAATCAAGAATGTGCCAGCTGAACTTGATGTCAGCAGTTTTTACCAGACGTTCCGATGAGGTTGAGGATGTGAGTGACTCAGACCCAAGTTGCCTGGGACCTGTAATCTCCACGCTCGAACCGCCCGAATAATTGTTCCGGTCCGCGTATCCGGTGTTGGATACAACACCAGGCAGCAGCGAGAAGTGCGCAACGCGAAGCTGTTGCTCGGCCACAATGGCTTGCATGACCTCGACTTCCTTGTCGAGATTGTATTTGAGCGCCCGCGCCATCGCTTCGTGCAGAGTCAACGGACCAGCCAGCGGCTCCTGATCCGCCGTCACACGCCCATGCTTGTCTGCGGCAAAGACGGCCAGATCCTCGGTGGTCAGCGCTTCAGGCTGAATGGCACAGCCGGAACTCAGTATTCCGCAGATCAATACCAATGCAATGGGATGTGGTGGCATAATTCAAACGAGCCCCTTTTTGTATTCGCACATACCTGCATCGGTGATTTGCGACTTGTCGTCGACGCTTAAAATTTCTCAAAATGAAAACAATCGAAGATTGTTGTGATTTGGCGCCATTCGCAAATTTGCGTATCAAATCCGCACAAATAAGAATGCCATTTCGCAAGTTTAAATCAATGATAAACAATACATATTGCAGTTTTAGATTGTAGCAATAAACTAGATACTACGCTTTCAGATTGTTTCTGAAATAACGAAATCACGGGATTTAACGGCGCTAATAGGTAGAATTTTTAGAATTAGGTTAATGATTTGGTATCGAGAAAACAAGTAATGATGGTGTCATGTGAAAGTGGAGAACCGCCGTGTTTGACATCATTGAGCAACAAACGAACATAAATTCTAAAAAGAAACGTTGGATCAATTTCTGGTTGTCCAGCGTTGCCGCCGTTGCGCTCCCGATCGCTCACGGTACATTTGGGTTCAGAGTCAGGAGGCGGTCCTGGGATTTCATCCGTAGTGCCGCTCGGCGCTCTGAAACCCGTGCCGGACACCTCTCACGCCGTCTCGTTTTCAAGTCTCGCCGCCGGGTGCGTCGCATGATAGCGTCCTGCAACCGCCGGGATGTTGCAGCAACTCAGGGTGCGCGCGGCGCAGCCCGCATTAAAAGGCCGATAGGCAGCACTTTGGGGCTTATGCCGCTCGAACCGCGCATTGTTTTTGACGCTGCGGTGGCGGTGACCGCTGAGGTGGCGGCGGATCAGGTTGCGCAGCAGCAGGCCGAAACGGCCGTTGCGGCAGAGCAGCCGGTCGCGGCAGACACTCATGAGGTTGGCGGTTTTGACGCCTCATACGCGGACTTTGTCGCCCACGCTGATGCGGATGCCACGGAAGGCTTGCAGGAGATCGCGTTCATCGACGGTTCGGTTGAGAATGTCTCCGGCCTTATCGCTGGTCTCCCCTC
>JBKEAX010000191.1:0-2218 GCA_047972825.1 Hyphomicrobiaceae bacterium
AAGCTTTGATCTGTGGCGGGCAGTCGGGTGATGAGTGTTAAATCCATGTTTTCTTTCTCTAAGCGTAGGGCCGATGCCCGGTTTCGACCGGCGGCATTTGGTTTCGGATTAGGAAATACTCCGTCATGAAGATTTTGAAGACGAGCGCACTAAACACCCAAGTGAGACGTACTGCTGGATAATACGGCCTTACAATGGACACATGACTTTGGGCTTCTACGAAAATCTTCAGAAGTAGAACGCGACCTGGAAACTCTCGTGGCACAGGCCGTCCGCCGCTTGAGAAGTCTTCGATAAACCAGTTGTCATGGCCATACTTTGCTTCCAGCAAGTGACAAGCCCCAAAATCAAGGCCATCAAATCTGACACCGCTGAACTGCCATTCTTGGATTTGACCTGCTGCTGGATTGTGCGCGAACCATGGTACAACAAAATGCTGATAGGCGTAGCCAACGCGCTGTGTTCGGTTTGAAGGGCTATATGAGCGCGGAAAGTAGCTTCCGTTCTGCACAGCCACGCAGTTTGGGCATCCCTCGGCGCAAGGCTCGTCTCTCACCCTGTCTTGTGCATCGGCTTCGGTTTGCGCGCCGCTATCCGCTATTGGGGGCGCATCGGGGCCAAGATCGACCTCAGGAAGATCGGGTCCGGGAGCGACCAGCGGCGGAGGCAGCAAGTCTTCGTTTTCAATCGGTCCATCGGCGGGAGGGGCTGGACAATAGCCAGGACCGCCAAACAGGTTTCCAAGACTTTCGAGTAAACCTGCCATGCTCTACCACCAGATGTCCCGGCCAAACCCGGCCTTGAATGCAGAACGCTTGATGGCGGCGCAGACGTCGCCAAAGCGCACATCAGCGCTGCCAGACGGGCTGTGCAGCAAGCGGGATAGCCTTTGGTCTTTCCAGAATTCCGGGATCAGCAAAGCGTCGATCATTACAAAGCGCGCCCGTAGCTGGGGTGATTTGATCCCTGTCTGGATTGCCAGTTCGCGCGCCCGTTCGACGACAAGGGTCAGCTCTTCATCCGAAATATGCTGAACCCTGTCGGGACGATAGGCGCGCAGATCTTTGGCAAAGGCCTTGTCGTTCTCAGCATACTGCGCTGCGTTGAACGCATCCATCATTTTGGCCGTAATTCTGAACGTCATGATCTCTGCCACCATCGGCGCTTGGGCCGTTTATCTTCCAAAAGTGCTGTCTCTTGCTGTCGCCACTTGTCACGATCTTCGCGCAGATCAGCAATCGTTTCTTCTAGCTGCTGACGCTCTCTCTCACGTTCTTTCTCAAGCATTTCCAGCCGGATGTCAGCCGTTCCAGATGTGGTTTCTGGTTGTTCCGTATCGTTCCTTGTGATGTGTTCCTCCGTTCTGATTTGGAACGCACGATGCAGTTCGGATGGGTCTATGGCATAAGCGCCGCTATCCAGTTTGGAAGCAGATATTTTCCCAGATTTTATGGCCCTATGGATTGTGGTTTTGCTCTTTCCAACAGCTTTTGCGGCCTCATTCAGCGTGTAACTCATGCTGTTCCGCCTTGTTCCATGAGGAACGCGCAGGAACGTTCCAGTGTGTTACGCATCGTCGTCGTCCAAAGTGGTGGCGGGCAGGTCTGGTTCCATGCCAGGAAGGGCGGGTTCCGATGACCGTCATCGGATGGAAGCTGCTGCTCACCACGAAGCAAGCTGGGAACCTTCCGTAGTGGCTCAAGTTCGCCGAGCTGATCACGGTCAGGCTGCTCATCATCGGCAAGAACTACGGCTGCGCTAAACAGACTGTAACGTATTCCATCGCGCTTCCCGGTCCATGCGACCCGATCGTTGATGATGTAAGCGTTCACTGTGCCGCGTTCGCCGACCTGCCTTATTTCAATCCAGTTGCGACCTCTGAGCGTTTTGAATGCCGTCTTTACGGTGTTGACGTGTCGCCCCATGAGCTTCGCCATGGTTTTTTGGGAAACGACAACGGCGTTATGTTCGCCCACACGTGCCACGAGGAGGTGCATCAGCATTGCCGCATTTGGGCTGTCACGCAGCAGCGCGGCCCAAGCCTCATGAGCTGCCCGTTCGGTCTGAACCCAAGTCCCGGGATGCTTTTTCTCCGGTAGATTCATCGTCCCGCCCATTTGGGCCGGATACTGCTCATTCAGAAGGTAGTGGTTTCCAATAACTCCGATGACAGGTTTGGCCATTGTGCCTCTCAAATTGGCTTCCACCCTGAATACCG
>JBKEAX010000230.1:0-2682 GCA_047972825.1 Hyphomicrobiaceae bacterium
GCGCTCGGCATTGAAGCGACTGCCGTCATAGAATTTGACAGCGAGAGCTTTGGCCAGGCCGCCAACAACGGTCAGATGATCGAGGAAATGAATCCCAAGGCAAAATCTGCGCAGCAGTTCCGCGACATCGCGATGACATTGGCGCACCGCAAGGAAGTGCGAGTGGAAAAGAAGTCGGCCCTCTCACCCCTCCTAGAGAAACTCAAGCTCAAGCGATAGGGAGCACGTAAAGAAATGTTTGGAAGGCGTTCCGGCGACGGCGGACAGCAACGTCGCATTTCGCAACAGCCATCACCGGAGCAGCGCCCGTCGCAACAGATGCCAGGGGCACCCCCGGTTCCAGCTCCGGTTGCGCCGCCAAGTGCACCTCCGATGGCCCCTCCGCAAGGGCAGGCCTCTGCCGCAGCTGCAAAACCCCGCATGCCGCAGACTGGTGCCGAGCAAGCGGCACCAGAAGCGCCGCGGCCCCAGGTGCGCGAATCCGGGCGTCGCCGTTCGGAAGAATATTATGACGTCAAGACGACGGTCTTCAACGCGCTTATCGATACGATCGATCTTACTCAGCTTGCCAAGCTTGATCCAACGGCCGCCCGGGATGAGATCCGCGATATCGTCAGCGAGATCATCCAGGTCAAGAATGTCGTCATGTCGATCGCCGAGCAGGAAGAACTGCTCGAAGACATCTGCAACGACGTCTTAGGGTATGGCCCGCTCGAACCGCTTCTCGCGCGCGATGATATTGCTGATATCATGGTCAATGGCGCTGATACGACCTACATTGAGGTCAATGGCAAGATGCAGAAGACCAACGTGCGTTTTGCTGACAACACGCAGTTGATGAACATTTGCCAGCGTATCGTTAGCCAGGTTGGTCGCCGTGTAGATGAATCCAGCCCGATATGCGACGCGCGTCTCCCCGACGGTAGCCGTGTCAACGTCATTGCACCGCCATTGGCGATTGACGGTGCAGCTCTTACCATTCGTAAGTTCAAGAAGGACCGCCTCCGTCTTGAGCAACTGGTCAAGTTTGGCTCTATCACGCCGCAGGCAAAGACAATTCTGGAGATCATTGGCCGTGTGCGCTGTAACGTTTTGATCTCGGGAGGTACCGGTTCGGGAAAGACGACGCTCTTGAACTGTCTGACCGGTTCCATTGATCACGATGAACGCGTTATTACATGCGAAGACTCGGCCGAACTTCAGCTGCAGCAACCCCACGTCGTGCGTCTGGAAACGCGCCCACCCAACCTGGAGGGTGAAGGTGAAATCACCATGCGCGACCTGGTCAAGAACTGTCTGCGTATGCGTCCCGAGCGGATCATTGTCGGCGAGGTTCGTGGCCCTGAGGCTTTCGACCTTCTCCAGGCGATGAATACCGGCCACGACGGCTCAATGGGAACATTGCACTCCAATAGCCCGCGAGAAGCTATCAGCCGACTTGAATCAATGATCATGATGGGTGGCTTCCAGCTTCCCGTAAAGACAATCCGCGAGATGATCGTCGGCTCAATCGACGTGATCATCCAGGCATCGCGCCTTCGTGACGGTTCCAGAAAGATCACGCACATCACTGAGGTGGTGGGCATGGAAGAAGAAGTCGTCACGCTTCAGAACCTGATCGTCTACGAAATCACCGGTGAGGATCAAAGCGGCAAGCTTGTTGGCCGGCATAGATCAACTGGCATTTCGCGCCCCCGCTTCTGGGATCGCGCGCTCTATTACAAGGAAGAAAACCGTCTGGCGGAAGCGCTCGCGTCTTCTGAGGTTTTCGACTCGAATGGCAATCCAATGGGAGATGGCAATGGGTGATTTTGATACAACCCAGATTGCAATGGCGGTGCTTGGCGCTCTGGCTGTTGGCGCCATCATTTTTGTGCTTGTGGAGCCATACTTCTCTGGCGCAAAGGAGGCGGAAAAGCGTCTTAACGCCGTTTCTGTCGGGGCCAAGGTCGTCAGCGAGCGGCGGGCTGCGAATGAGCAGGCCTCTGCGCGACGCAAGGCCGTGTCTGATACATTGAAGGACATCGAAGCTCGTCAGAAAAATTCCGAAAAAGTCGACATGCGTCTGCGCCTGCAACGCGCAGGGCTGGATGTCACGATGAAAGGTTTTTGGATAGCGAGCATTGTCACCGGGCTTGTTTGCGCGCTGGTTAGCCTGCTCGCAATTCCGTCCGCTCCCCTGGCAGCACCCATTCTTGGGTTTGTTGGTGCATTCGGTCTGCCGCGCTGGTACGTCACGCGCAAGACAAACACCAGGCAAGCAAAATTTCTCAAGGAATTTGCGAACTCGATCGACGTTATTGTCCGCGGCATAAAATCGGGTTTGCCGCTGAATGAGTGTCTCGGAATTATCGCACGCGAAAGTCCGGCTCCGATTTCCACTGAGATTGCCGAAGTCGTCGAGCAGCAAAAAGTTGGTATTCCCATTGCGGAATGCCTCGATAGGCTTATGCAGCGTGTGCCATTGCCTGAGGTCAAATTTTTTGCGGTTGTCGTTGCAATCCAGCAGAAGTCGGGCGGCAACCTTTCGGAAGCATTGGGCAACCTGTCTGGTGTGCTGCGCGACCGCATTCGCTTGCAGCAGAAGGTGAAGGCCATGTCGGCAGAAGCCAAGGCCTCGGCCGGCGTTCTTGCAGCGTTGCCTCCGTCGGTTGGCATTCTCGTCTTCCTGACTTCGCCCGA
>JBKEAX010000244.1:0-3136 GCA_047972825.1 Hyphomicrobiaceae bacterium
ATCTTGATGACCCGGATGCAGAACGAGCCCGAGGACCGTCACGAGCTTTATCTCATGGTCATGGAGAAGCTCAACGAGCTAAAGGCATTCGGCATGCCGTTGCCGGCGGACCTGGTGAAACTCGAAGCAGCGCTTGAAGCGGAATTTGCCGCTGACATGCGCGGCGGTCCGGCCAAGACATAGATCACGTTCACGTTTCACGGAATCGCGAACGCGCTCTATTTTCTTTTTATTTCTCGCCGTGTTCTTCACGTCGAACCGCTGCACACTTCTGCTGAACATGCTCTAGCAAAAAAGGCGCCAGCAATGGCGCCTTTTTCTTTCGTGTTGTCAGGTTGGATCGCGGACGCTTCGGCTGATACTCTAACCTGCGGACCTCAGTCGCGGAGGTCTGCGCTACGGCGTTCCAGCAACGGTGTAATACGCCTGACGGTTACGCGGCGGTTGGCTTCTTCGGGAGCCTGCGTGTCGATCTTGAGGAAGTCTTCGCCATAGCCTTGGGTGACGAGGTTTTCCGGCGGAATATCGAACTCTTCAGTCAGAATGTTTGCCACTGCTTCGGCCCGACGGTCGGACAACGTTTTGTTGTCCAGAGAGTCACCAACTGCATCGGTGTGCCCTTCGATGAGGAAGACCTCGTCGGCTTCGCGGTCGATGATCCGGCCCAAGGCACGGGCCAGGGATTCCAGTTGATCGTATTCGTCTTCATTGACCTGCCACGAGCCAAAAGCGAAATGGATCGTCGAAAGGTCAACACGGCGCATGTAGGATCTGAGGTTTGGTGTGTACAAAACCTCGTCCAGGGAATAGCGGCGTTCGAGCCGGCTGACCGGCGGGGCTTCCAGAGCATCGTAGATGTCGTCGTAGTCCGCGCGGTCATATTCGACAATGTAGCGGTCACGTGGTCCGCGGTAGCGTGGCGGATCAATTGCTACAAGAAGCCCTGTAGCAACCGCAGCACCGGCGGCAAATGCGCCCCACTTGCGCCAGGTGCGACGGTTGTCGACAAGGTAATGTCGGTGTCCTCGGTCCCCAATCCTGTATCTGGAGATCAGGTGGCCATCATTGGACGTCTCAGTCACGATGCGCGTGCCATTAGGCCGAATAATCGTGGTGGTTCGTCCGCCGCCGGGCCGACGCCTGCTGTCTGAGGCTCTGCCAAACCGACTCATGCGGCGGTTTTCATCACGTGTAATGAAAGCACGATCACCGCTGCGGATAATGCGGCGGGAATCTGATTCCTCGATGATTTCCGCTCTGCCTTCGCGGCGAACTCTGCGTCCGCGCCTGAGTTGATCCATGTTGCGCACATCGTCCGCAGCCCTGCGTTCACCGCGTGATCTGCGCTCATTGCGACGGCGGCGGCGTTCTTCTCGCGTAGCGCGGTATCCACGTGCTTCTCCATCACGGGATCCAGCCTGTTGGGGGGCGTCACCGCGTCCGTCACGTCGTTCCACGCGCACTGGGGCATCGCGTCCGTCGCGCCGTTCCACGCGCACTGGTGCATCGCGCCCGTCGCGTCGTTCCACGCGCACTGGGGCATCGCGCCCATCGCGCCGTTCCACGCGTGGGGTTGTTACCGGGGATCGTTGATCGCGGGCATCCTCGCGGCGCTCATTCCTGTTGTTGCGCTGCTCTTCACGACGGTCTCTTCGGGTGTCTCGACGCTCGTCGCGCCGACCCCCGCGTTGTTCGCGGCCTTCATTACCTGGATTACTGCGTTGTTCGCGTCTTTCATAGCGTGAATCGCTGCGCTCGCCCCGCCGATCCCCGTTTTGCTCCCTTCTGGCGTCGCGCCGATCTTCACGCTTCTCCCGCTTGGCATCCCGCCTGTCTTCGCGGCGCTCCCTGGAACGCTTGGGCTCCTCTCGTGTTGGTTCCGCCTGGCCTGGCGCCTGCGCGAGGCGGAAGGCCACTGCCTCTTGTGGGTTGGATGGCAGGCTTTCCGCCTTGGCCGGACCGAAAGGCATCAGCAGCAGTGCAGCAAATGTTGTTGATGCTGCGCGCGCCGAGAGGTTCGTTCCAAGATAACCTAAACGCGGGCGGTTATTCACTTTCGTCATGCTGTTTCTCCAGCGTAGCAACCAGCCCGTTTTGCGGCCGGGTTGGTCAAATCTCACGTCATAATGTCGTCGAGCTACATGCGTAGGTTCCAGGTGCGCAATTTACCAACACCGATAAGTCAGTCTGATAGCATTCAACCTGGCGGAGCGTTGGTGCGGATGCCTCGGTAGGTGTTACAAGAACTGCCGAATTTGCACCTGCACTTGGTCAACTTCTTGTCGTGAATATGTTTATTGTGGCGACGGGTGGCTCTGGGCAAGAACCTCACAAATGCGCTTGGCGGGTGGAAAGCCGTCGATGCGGCCTCATTTCAATAAATTCGGTAGGGGAAATATCGTCCAACAATTTCCTCAAATCGGCCGTTCTCGCGCAACCGGGCGATCGAGCGATTAATGAGTTCCCGTGTCTGGCGGTCCCCTTTTTTGATGGCGATGGCGATGCCATCTCCAAAGAACTTCGATTCCAGGAATGGCCCGCCGCGGAACTCGCAGCATTGTTGTGAAAGCGTGCCATTGAGCCAGAACGATAACGATATCCCATCGTCAAACAGGTAATCGAGTTTGCCATTCACCATGGCTTCGCGGGCGCTGTCAGATGAAGGGTGTACTTCAATGCGGCTGTCGCGGAATAGCGTTTTCAGGTACGCTTCGTGGGATGAGCCGCGAATGACACCAATGCGTTGTCCCTGCAGGCCCTCTGGCGAGATATCCCGGCTTTCAGCGTCGCGTCGTGCGGCAAAACGGCCGGGGGTATAAAGATATGGCGTGCTGAAGTCTGCCTCTTCAACAGTCTTCGCCGTAATGCGATGACCGGCAATGACAGCGTCGGAATCACCCCGCCGGAGTGTCAGCATCAGTTCTTCCCACGGCTTGACCTGGATGTCGCACGTAACTGCTGCTTGCAGACAGATGGAACGAGCAAGGTCGACGTTGAACCCTGTCAGTTGGCCATCTTCATCGAAGAAGTTGAAGGGTGGAAAATCACTCTCGGTGACAAACCGCAAAACCAGCTGGCGCTGTGGCGCTATTTCGGCCCCGTCGGCTTCAAGCCCTGTGATCCCTCCGTCTTGAGC
>JBKEAX010000250.1:0-3464 GCA_047972825.1 Hyphomicrobiaceae bacterium
TGAATAGCATGCTATGCAATATTACATAGCTGACTATGCTAATTCATTGTGCAGGGAGCTATCCATGACCAAGATTATCCATCCTCTCGCCGGTGCACTGGCATTGTTGACGATCATAACATTCTGGCTGTCGACCGTACTGTCAGAGGTCTTCGGTGGCACCGCTCTCGTCGTTACAGTCAAAACTCTGATCCCGTGGGGGTTCCTGATCCTTATTCCAGCCCTGATGGCCGCAGGAGGTTCAGGTTTTCAACTCGGCAAGAGGTTTCGCGGCCCGCTTGTCATGGCAAAGCGCAAACGCATGCCCATTATCGCTGCCAATGGCATACTGGTTCTGATCCCCTCGGCACTTTATCTGGCGTCAAAGGCGCAGGCAGATTCCTTCGATGTGGGTTTCTATGCGGTGCAAGGCATCGAGTTGCTGGCGGGCGTCGTGAATATCGCCCTTCTTGGTTTCAATATGCGCGATGGACTGAGAATGACAGGAAAGCGCTCTGGGAGAGCGGTCTTGCGGCGTGATCGTCAGAACGGCACCCCGTCGGCTTCGCAGTGAGATCCGGCGAGAGGGAGGGGCCCGCGTAAACGGGCCCTGCCCTCATTTCTTCAGTGCATAAGCGATCAGGTAATCGCCGCGCACCTTAGGATTGTGGCGCGCGCCGGCGGCCTGAACCAGGATGATCTGGCGGCCTTGCCCGTCAACATAGGTGATTGGCACGGACTGGCTGCCCACCGGAAGCCGGTCCTTCCAGATCACATCTCCTGTTTCGGTATTGATTGCGCGCAAGTAGAAATCCTGCGTCGCGGCGAAGAAACTAACACCGGCTTTTGTCGTCAGAAGCCCACCCAGCGTTGGCATGCCGGTGTTGAAAGGGATTCCGGTGGCTAAACCAAACGGGCCGATATCCTGGGTTGTGCCCATAGGGATTTGCCATTTGATCTTCTGCGTTGCCATGTTGATCGCGGTGACGGTGCCGTAGGGTGGCTCGTAGCAGGGCGTGCCCAGATATTTCAGCGTGTTGTAGTCGATGAACATCTGATACGGCGTGCCGCGCATCGGCCCGCCCTCGCTGCCACCGCTCATGTCTTGGCCGCCGGTCTCCTCCTCGGGGATGAGATACATGCGGTTGATCCAGCGCATGTCGTTAACAACAAGCAGGTTGCGGCTCTGGTCAAAGGAGGCGCTGCCCCAGTTCATGCCGCCGGTCTGCGCCGGGTATTCGAAATAGACATCTGTCGAGGGTGGCGTCATCAGCCCGTCCCACTTGGTCTTGAGCGTGCGGATGCGGCAGTACAGATGATCCAGCGGTGTCATGCCCCAGGTGTGTTTCTCGTCGAGAATGCTGTCGTCGGTGCCGATCTGCGGCATACCCGTGGAGAAGGGCTGCGTTGGAGAATACCGCTCGCCTTTCATATTTCCCTGTGGCACCGGTTGTTCGGTCACCTCGGTCAGGGGTTTGCCATCGCGGCGATCAAGAACGAATATCTGACCGCGTTTGGTGATTTGAACGAGAGCCGGAACCACAGTTCCATCGGCCTTTGGAAAATCGACCAGCGCAGGCTGTGCCGGCACGTCATAATCCCAAAGGTCGTGATGCACGGTCTGGAAATGCCAGACCACCTTGCCACTGTCGAGGTTAAGCGCCACGACCGATGAGCTGTATTTATCGTCATGTTCGCGCCGCTCACCACCCCAGTAATCGGGCGTTGCATTGCCGGTCGGGAGATAGACCATGTTCAGCTTGGGGTCATACGAGGGCGGAGCCCAGACGTTCGGCGTGCCACGCGTATAGGTTTTGCCTTCTGGCGGTAGTTTGGTGATTTCAGGATTGCCCGGATCCCAGGCCCATTCCAGTTCACCAGTAAGAGCATCGAAGGCACGCACCACACCGGGCGCCTCGCCGACGGACTGGTTATCCATGACCCAGCCACCGATGACGATCTTGCCCTTGGCCAGCGTCGCACCGGTCGTCGGCATGTACTGCCCGGCGGGATATGCGCCCATCCCTCTATGCAGATCGACGACGCCATCCTGACCGAAGCTGGTGCAGAGCTTTCCATCAGAGGTTCGAATGCTCATCAACCGGCCATCGTTCGTAGCCATGACGATGCGTGGGCCGCATGTGTCGTTTGCCACTGCCGTCTGGTTGTAATCGGGGACATTCGCATTTCGCGTCATCGCGTTGGCGTCTGCGGTTTCTGTCCCGCCGTCGTTTTCGGTGTTCGTCCCGGTCGCTCTGGCAACGGGATCGATATCCGCTTTTTTCTCGCCTTCTGCTGTGGATGCACTGTTGTCCGACGGAGAAGTTGAGGCTTCATTACGCCCCGATGCCAGCAGCGCCGGATCAACGTAGGCAATCGATCGGCAGCGCATCCAGATTGGTGCTGAGGCTTGCGGGTTGTGTTGCCATTTCATCTTGCCCGTGGTTCCGTCGACGGCGGTCACCACGTTGTTGTAGGCACAGTGATAGACCGTACCATCAGCATAAATCGGCGTATTCTGGTCGGCATTGCCCTTCAGCGCATCGGGCACCTGGCCGTGCCGTGCGGTCCAGACCACTTCGAGCTTGCCCACGTTTGCAGGCGTGATCTGGTCAAGCGGGGAATAGCGCACGCCCTCGCCGGTGCGGCCGTACGCGCGCCATTCCTTGCCCATCGCGAGGGTCAGTTCGGTTTCCTTGCCCGGTGTTACCGCAACATCATTCCTGACGATGCCATGCGGGTAGAACATCGCCCCGATATAGGCCGCGAAGACGGCTAGCAGGGCAAGGCCTGCACCTTGCAGCTTGGCGGGTCGAAGACTTTGCCCGGCGGGAAACAGGCGCGCGGACAGCAACAGGACGCTGCCGATGGCCAAAAGCGCGGCCAGCCGCGGTACCGAGGCCCAGAATCGGAAACCGACCTCGTAGAAATTCCACACGACGGTACCGGCAAGGATTACGAGATAAAGATACAGCCCGTCGATACGACCCTGCCAAACTCTCACCCCTGCGACGGCAATACCGATGCCAGCCAGAACGTAATACCAGCTTCCACCCAGAGACACGAGATAGGCCCCACCAACAAGCAGAGGCAAGCCGATAAGGAGCAGAACAATGCCGAGAAGACGAACAAATAGATTCACATGCACATTGTGATTGTTCATTTCGATACTCCGTTCCAAAGCGACCATCATGGCCACTCAAATTTCAGGCCGTCGGCGATATTGCTTATTCGGTTGAGCGGAATCCATACTACTCCGCACACGTTTGATACGCTAAATGGCAGACCCTCAATGCGGCAAGAGAGAACTTGGCTGGCAAGCTATTTTTTACTTTTTTGGTAATGTTTATGCTTCGCAATGGGCACACCCTCGTTATGACTGAAAATGCTGATGGTGGGCGAGCATTACGTGTACTCAGATAGATCTGGCGTTCGGTGCAATTGCAATTCAGATCGGATCACCAGGAACAAACCGGCAGCGACCA
>JBKEAX010000453.1:0-2002 GCA_047972825.1 Hyphomicrobiaceae bacterium
GCTGCCCTGAATCGACCGGACGACACGCCGCTGGAAGGGCTGCTACATGGCTGGGTAGCCCCGGATGGCGAGGGGGCTGGCGCTTATCCGCTCGCGTTCGAGGCGATAGATTTTGCTGCACATGCGGGGCGGAAGCTACCGGCCACCTGGCGCTGCAGAATCGCGGGCTTCTGCCGCAATCTCAACGTTCATGACGATGGCAGCACGTTACCGGAGATGGGTGAGGGACAGCGTCTGGCGGCGCAGGCTCTTATACCAATCGGCTTGTTCAATGACGAAGCAGGCGAAGGACCTAATGGCAAGGATAGCGGTGCGTCCGCTCTGCCTGAACCGACTGCGTGGATGACGGGAATTGTGCGCGCGCATCGCCTTCTGGAAAACGAGGTGACCGGCCGGGCGTTTTACTGGCTCAGCGTGGAAACCCTGGCAGCTACGTTTGACCTAGTTGCAGATCCTGACATCGTGACCGGTGAGATCGCGGATGGTAAAATTATCGAAGCGATGGCGTGGATGTTTGCCCGCGTTCTTGATTAGGGCCCAGACTCAATAACAATAGGTCCAAGACAGTCCGGGTTTGTTTGCCTGGTGCGCTCCGCCCACTTGCCTCTTTCGCCTCGGCTGACGATCTTGCGGACTCATTGCTATTGGGGCCGGACCCTAGTGGCCTGGTGCGCCAAAATTGAAACATAGCCGCAACCGCATCCAAGTTTGGCGCGAGATGAAGGCCACTAGCAAAATCATTGGTTTAGTGTGGCGTTTATCGCGCCTTAGTTGATACCCAGCGAGCTGCAACATCGATCAACTAAGGCGCGACGCCACACTAGTAGAAATTTCTAGCACTCGTCTATCGAACTGCAACCTGCTCGACAACGCCAAGTCGGATAAACTCCGCAACCAAAAGACCGGATATTCGTCCACTTTCTGGGAGTTTACGGTTTCTCTCAAACGCGCGTATGGCAGCCGATGTCGCTTGCCCCATCACACCGTCAACTGCACCAGGACGGTAGTTGAGTAATGATAGCGAACGCTGAACAGTTCGCACGATCTCGGCTGCTTCCGGCGTCGGATCCGATGCCGAACTAACGTTCTCCGAGCGACCACCCCGTAATGTGTCGCGCAGACCAGTTGATGGCCGCGCCGTCACCGCCCGACCATTGTCATGCTCGAAGGCCATGATCGCCGCTCTCGTGATCCGGTCGAGATTACCTGTCGTATTACCAGGCACGTACCCGCGCTTTGCCAACTCCGATTGGATATCTGCAACCAGCTCGGCCTCGTCCTGCTCACCCGATTGTGACACAGAGGATGTTGCAACCACATCAATTGCTTTTGGCGCACCAAGAGGTGTGTAGCCTGCTTCAAAATCCGCTAGCGATGTCGATTTTGTTCCGGGCAGGTGCTCCAATCCACGATAATTCAGGTCACTTCTTGGCCGGCCGTCATTCGGCTGCATGAACAACAAATTGACCAGGACAGACACCGCGATCAAGCCTGACGCCATCACCCCCAATCTGATCTGCGCTGCTGTCATCGCCAGTATGTCCATCTTAAATTTATTACCGCGCGGATTATCCAACCCTCACGTGAACGCTTCGTTAACTCTATCGAAACGCGTGCAACCGCGTTGCCGCCCGCAATCTCAGAGCCTCTTCGGATTAGATAAAATTTGCATCAATTTTGCCGCAAAGTTCGCGAACATTGAGAAGCAATCGTTCAAGGTAAACAGGTAGGGTTACCTCCACGCAATTTGCGACTTGTCCGGAGTAACTGTAATGCTTTCATTTCGCTCAGTGGTGCTGCTTGGCGCAGTAATTTATCTGCTGCCAAAAGATCCCGCACGCCAGCAGCAGTTGGAAACAGCGATTTACGACGCCTACAACTATTCAAGGACCATATGCGATCGGCAGCCCGAAGCCTGCGTCAAGGCGGGCGAGATCTATGAAGACCTGAAGGCGAAAGCAATTTTCGGTGCCGAACTGATCTATGCGATTGCCACCGGCCC
>JBKEAX010000457.1:0-6058 GCA_047972825.1 Hyphomicrobiaceae bacterium
CTTGATAAGGATTCCCTATCGCAGCACGGAACTGCTTTATTGATCGCGCGGCTGCTGTGCCTGATCCTCCGGAAAAAACAAGACCGGAGGGATTGATGCCGAAACCTGCCGATGTTGACCACGCTGATCCGGAAATCGACGCCATCATATCGCGGCACGCGCATCAAGAGGGGCCTTTGCTTCCGATCTTGCACGACGTGCAGGCGTCCTATGGGTGTATCCCAGAGGAATCCATAACGCTCATCGCATCGGCTTTGAATCTTTCACGCGCCGAAGTCTACGGCGTCGTCACGTTCTATCACGATTTTCGAAACGAGCCGGCCGGCGAACACGTGCTCAAGATCTGCCGCGCCGAGGCCTGCCAGGCAATGGGTTGTGAGAGCCTGATTGCGCGGGCTGAGCAGCGACTTGGCGCAAAGTGTGGCGAGACCAGTGCCGATGGACGTGTGACCATTGAAGCTGTTTATTGCCTGGGTCTGTGCGCGACGGGACCGTCGGCCATGATGGACGGCAAGATCGCTGGTCGGCTCGACGAAGCCAAGCTCGATGCCTTGATCAAAGGGGTGGGGGCATGAGCAAAAAGATATACGTTCCACGTGATGCCGCTGCGGTCGCTTGTGGGGCCGATGATGTGGCTGCGGCATTTGCCAAGAAGAAAAGCGAAGCGGGTCTCGACGTGGACATCGTGCGCAACGGCTCGCGCGGGATGCTCTGGTTGGAGCCGTTGGTCGAGATCGAGGACGAAGGCGTGCGCTATGCCTTTGGGCCGTGCGCCTCCTGCGATGCCGTGGCGCTGGCCGATGCCTTGCAAGATGCCTCGCAAGCAGGCGTGCCTATAAAGGATATTCGTCATCCGCTGGCGCTGGGGCCGACCGAGGAGATTGCTTTCTTCAAACAGCAAACCCGGTTGACGTTTGCTCGCTGCGGTCTGACAGACCCTGTGTCTATGGATGATTACCGGGCACATGGTGGCTACAAGGGGCTGGAAGCCGCGCTCGACATGGAACCCGCCGAGATCGTCGACGTGGTGACGAAGTCCGGTCTGCGCGGTCGCGGCGGCGCGGGGTTCCCGACCGGTATAAAATGGAAGACCGTGCACGACTGCGCGCCCGGCCAGAAATACATCGTCTGTAATGCTGACGAAGGCGACAGCGGAACCTTTGCCGACCGCATGATCATGGAAGGCGATCCGTTTGTGCTTATCGAGGGCATGACGATCGCCGCCGTCGCTGTTGGTGCCACCAAAGGCTACATCTATTTGCGCTCCGAGTATCCGCACGCCGCAGCAGCCCTGGAAGAGGCGCTGCACAAAGCACGGCAGCGCCGCTATCTCGGCGATAATCTGGCAGGATCGAAGTTTGCTTTCGACATCGAGGTGCGCATTGGCGCGGGCGCTTACGTCTGCGGTGAGGAAACCTCACTGCTTGAGAGCCTTGAAGGCAAGCGCGGTCTGGTGCGTGCAAAGCCACCACTGCCAGCGCACGAAGGTCTGTTCGGGAAGCCAACCGTTATCAACAATGTGTTGTCGCTCGCAGCAGTGCCTTACATTCTTGCCAACGGTGCGCAGGCCTATGCGGACTACGGCATGGGGCGCTCTCGCGGCACGATGCCAATTCAGCTGGCTGGCAATCTCAAATGCGGAGGTTTGTTTGAAACTGCATTCGGCATTACTCTTGGCGAACTAGTCGATACCATAGGTGGCGGGACAGCAAGCGGCCGTCCGGTTAGGGCCGTGCAGGTGGGCGGCCCGCTTGGCGCATATTTTCCGCGTCAACTTTTCGATACGCCCTTCGATTACGAAGCGTTCGCAGCGCGCGATGGTCTCATTGGTCATGCGGGCGTGGTGGTGTTTGACGATACAGTCGATATGGCGCAACAGGCGCGGTTCGCGTTTGAGTTCTGTGCAGAGGAAAGTTGCGGCAAGTGCACGCCCTGTCGTCTTGGTGCCGTGCGCGGTCGCGAGACCATGGACAAGGTGATCGCTGGGACTGACCGCGCGTCGAATCTCACGCTTGTTGAAGATCTCTGCAATACGATGAAATTTGGATCCCTATGCGCGCTTGGCGGTTTTACGCCCTATCCGGTGATGAGCGCGCTCACCCATTTCCCCGAAGATTTCGGCCGCGCCGATGCGCTGCCTGCTGCAGCGGAGTAGCTCGATCATGACACTCATCAAAGAGACCGATTACGGTACCCCCGCCTCGCGTGCGGAAAAAAACGTGACGCTGACCATCGACGGCAATGAGGTAACCGTGCCCGAAGGTACCTCGATCATGCGCGCCGCCATGGAAGCTGGCACGGCCATCCCGAAGTTGTGCGCCACTGACATGTTGGAGAGTTTCGGTTCGTGCCGCCTATGTCTTGTGGAGATTAAGGGTCGAGCCGGCACACCTGCCTCGTGCACGACGCCGGTCGGCGAAGGCATGGTCGTGACGACGCAGAACGAGCGGCTGAAGCAGATTCGCCGTGGTGTCATGGAACTTTACATCTCCGATCATCCGCTCGACTGCCTGACCTGTGCAGCCAATGGCGATTGCGAACTGCAGGACATGGCGGGCGCTGTCGGACTGCGCGATGTGCGCTACGGTTATGAGGGCGAGAACCACGTGTTTTCACAGCATAACGGTTGTGACAACCCGGACTTCCTCGCCAAGGACGAAACCAACCCATACTTCACCTATGACCCATCGAAGTGCATCGTGTGCAACCGTTGCGTCAGGGCATGCGAGGAGGTCCAGGGTACGTTTGCACTGACCATCTCCGGTCGCGGCTTTGACAGCCGGGTGTCGCCCGGCATGAGCGAGGATTTCCTGGCATCCGAATGTGTGTCGTGCGGTGCTTGCGTGCAGGCCTGCCCGACGGCGACCCTGTCGGAAAAGAGCCTTATTGAGATTGGCCAACCAGAGCATTCAGAGGTCACAACCTGTGCCTATTGTGGTGTCGGTTGCACGTTCAAGGCCGAGATGCGCGGTGAGGAAGTGGTGCGGATGGTGCCGTGGAAGGATGGCAAGGCCAACCGCGGACACTCATGCGTCAAAGGCCGCTTCGCTTACGGCTATACAACGCATCGCGACCGTATCATGAAGCCAATGGTGCGCGACAAGATCACGGACCCGTGGCGCGAGACGACGTGGGAAGAGGCGATCGGTAGAGTTGCCTCCGATTTCCGTCGCATCCAGGAGGATTACGGCCGCGGCTCCGTTGGCGGTATTACCTCGTCACGTTGCACCAACGAGGACGTGTTCCTCGTGCAGAAGCTCATCCGTCAGGGCTTCGGCGTCAATAACGTCGATACATGTGCGCGCGTTTGTCATTCACCTACTGGTTATGGCCTGAAGCAGACGTTTGGCGAATCCGCAGGCACGCAGGACTTCGACTCTGTCGAACATGCTGACGTGGTACTTATCATTGGCGCCAATCCGACCGACGGCCATCCAGTTTTCGCCAGCCGGCTCAAGAAACGATTGCGCGAAGGTGCGCGCCTTATCGTGGCGGATCCGCGCCGCATAGATCTCGTAAAGTCGCCACACATACACGCCGAGCATCATCTGGCGTTGAAACCCGGAACCAACGTGGCGCTGCTGACATCATTGGCCCATGTCGTTGTCACCGAAGGGCTTGTCAATGAGGCGTTCGTACGCGAGCGCTGCGACCTTGATGCGTTTGCCGAATGGGCGGCTTTCGTATCGCTCGACCAGAACTCGCCCGAGGCCATGCAGGTCTACACGGGTGTTGATGCAAAGGAAGTACGCGCAGCCGCACGGCTCTACGCGCAGGGGGGCAATGCCGCCATCTATTATGGTCTTGGCGTGACAGAGCACAGCCAGGGCTCAACCACGGTCATGGGAATCGCCAACCTGGCCATGGCAACCGGCAACATCGGACGTGCCGGTGTTGGCGTTAATCCGCTTCGCGGCCAGAACAACGTGCAGGGTTCGTGCGATATGGGCTCATTCCCGCATGAACTGCCGGGCTACCGCCATGTCGCTGATGCAGCAACACGGGAGCTGTTCGAAAGTGTCTGGGGCACGACACTGGATTCCGAACCCGGCCTGCGTATTCCCAACATGCTTGACGCCGCCGTCGATGGAACCTTTAAGGCGCTCTACATTCAAGGCGAGGACATTTTGCAGTCCGATCCCGATACGCATCACGTCGCGGCGGGGCTGGAGGCAATGGAATGCGTCGTTATCCAGGACCTGTTCCTTAATGAAACAGCCAACTATGCTCACGTATTCCTGCCCGGATGCACATTTCTCGAAAAGGATGGAACGTTCACAAACGCTGAGCGCCGCATCCAAAGGGTGAGAAAGGTGATGACGCCGAAGAATGGTTATGCCGATTGGGAAGTGACACAGCTCATTGCCAGGGAACTTGGACTGGACTGGAACTACACGCACCCGCGTCAAATCATGGAGGAGATTGCATTATTGACGCCAACCTTCACGGGCGTAACCTATGAGAAGCTCGATGAATTTGGTTCGCTGCAATGGCCCTGCAACGATGACTACCCGCAGGGTTATGCAATCATGCACACCGACGAATTCACGCGCGGTCAAGGCCAGTTTATGTTGACCGAATACGTGCCAACCGATGAGAAGACTGGCGCGCGCTTCCCGCTGATTCTGACCACCGGCCGTATCCTGTCGCAGTATAACGTCGGCGCGCAGACGCGACGCACGTCCAACGTGATGTGGCATGAGGAAGACCGCCTTGAGATCCATCCGCATGACGCTGAGCAGCGCGGCATCAAGGATCGTGACTGGGTGGCGATAAGAAGTCGCTCGGGCGAAACGGCGTTGCGTGCACTCATAACGGATCGTGTCGCTCCGGGCGTGGTGTACACGACGTTCCATCACCCCATGACACAGGCCAACGTCGTCACTACGGACTTCTCGGATTGGGCTACCAACTGCCCTGAGTACAAGGTGACGGCAGTGCAGGTGACGCCATCGAATGGCCCAACGCAATACCAGGAAGACTACGAGGCGTTCGGTCGAAATTCTCGGCGTATCGCTCCGGTTGAAGCAGCGGAATGAGCGTGATGTCGCAGGCGATCAAGAAAGTGCAGGCACATCGCCTCCATCTCGGCGAGGAGCGTGGCACCTCGCGCGTCGTGCCGGAAGAAGTGCCGGTCGCGTTTGTCTACAATGGCGCGACGGCAGCCGTCATGATGGCCAGCCCGATTGATCTGGAAGACTTCGCCGTTGGCTTCAGCCTGACAGAGGGTCATTTGGAATGTGCCTCAAATATCGAAGAGCTGGAGATCGTACCGCATGACGGTGGCATTGAGTTGCGTATGTGGCTGGCGTCTCATGCTGGCCAGCGCTTGGCCAGCCGCCGCCGTGCGATGCTTGGGCCTACGGGTTGCGGGCTGTGTGGCATTGAGAGTATCGCCGCAGCGCTGCCGGTTGTTCCAGCGATCCGCTCTGACGTGACTGTTGCACCAGCCAAACTCATCCGCGCCATGACCGAATTGCGCGACTTGCAGGTGTTGAACGCACAGGCAAGCGCACTCCACGCTGCTGCGTTTTATGTGCAGGGACGGGGCATCATCTCGGTTCGCGAGGATGTTGGGCGCCATAACGCTCTTGATAAACTCGCAGGAGCTATTGCCCGGGAGGAAATCAATGCCTCAGAAGGTGTGGCGTTGCTGACCAGCCGGGTTTCAGTGGAGATGGTGCAGAAAGCGGCCAGTTGCGGCATTCCTGTTGTTGCAGCCGTATCGGCGCCGACCGCATTGGCCATCAAGACTGCGCATGCCGCTGGCATTACGATGGCGGCAATCGTCCGCCATGATGGCTTCGAAGTGTTTACGCATCCTCACCGCATAGTAGACACGTGCTGCAATAACAGTGCGTTGGAAAATAAGAATGAGAATGACCATGCAGGCATCTGACAGGCTGGTTCATATGGTGAACCAGATCGCGCGCAACTTCGCGGTGCTAGGTGAAGAGAAGGCAGTTGCAGCGACGAACGATCATATTGTCAAGTTCTGGGACCCGCGCATGCGCCAACTGATTGAGGCGCATGTGAACGCTGGTGGTGCGGGACTTAG
>JBKEAX010000482.1:0-2623 GCA_047972825.1 Hyphomicrobiaceae bacterium
AGACCGGCGATACTGTCGAAGTGTATAATGATCGCGGCAGCTGCATCGTTCCAGCCTATGTGACTGAGCGCTGCATGCCAGGTGTCCTGGTGTTGCATGAAGGTGCGTGGATGGACATCGATGAAAAGGGCCGTGATCTGTCCGGCAACCCTGATTTTCTCACGCTGGATAATCCAAGCCCTGCTGGTGCAGTCGCCTACAACACGGTGCTTGCGGATATCCGCAAGACCGATGCCGAACATCGTCCCGGTTGGGACCGGTTGGCAACATCCCGGTCGCACGTATTTCGTCGGGATCTTTGAGCCGCTAGATCGCGTTCACTTATCACGAGATCGGGAACGCGATCTGTTTTCTTTTGTTTCTCGCTGTGTTCTTCACGCCCAACCGCGCGCACTTCGACTGAACACACTCTAGGGAGATGACATAATGGCCGAGCCCAAGGACAAAGCGAAGATCAAGGAAGCGGTGAAGCGCAAGAAGCGCGAGGTTTATACGCCGGTGCAGCCCGACATGCAGCTGGGCTTCATTCACAACAACGTGGATTGCATCGGGTGCCGGGCCTGCGAGATGGCGTGCAAGGACAAGAATGGCTTGCCGCCGGGACCAAGATTCAGGCGCGTGATGTATGTTGAAGGTGGGACGTTTCCGGATGTCTATGCCTACAAGGTCAACATGTCCTGCAACCACTGTGCGGAACCTGCGTGCCTGCCGACCTGCCCAACTGGAGCGATCTATAAACGTCAGAAGGATGGGATCGTTGATATCGATTCCTCGTTGTGCATCGGTTGCCGGCGCTGCGAAGCCGCATGTCCGTTCGGTGCGCCACAGTACATTCCCGACCAGAATATCGTTTCGAAGTGCAACATGTGTGTTGATGAAATCGATGCGGGTCGAAAGCCCTACTGCGTGATGGGCTGCATGATGCGCGTGCTCGACATTGGCCCAATCGACCAACTCCTGAACGGTACGCATGAGACGAAAGCCCGTGGTCCTGCGGACCAGGTTGTTCGTCAAGTCAAGAACATGGCCGACCCAGTACTTACCAATCCGTCGATCGTCTTTGTTCCCCACTCCAAGGGTGCTGTGAAGATTGACGGTTAGGAATTGCGGCATGGCAAGCCACATGTCGTGCCAAGCTATCTGCCGACCTTTGTGACAAGAGGTAAGCTTATGAGCGATCCGCTTACAGTGCGTTATAACGCCGTCCACAAACCAAACCTGGAGTATCGAGGCGCGAAAGAGTTTTCACCGGAAATCACCAGCGCTTTAAGGTCAGCCATGGCTCAGGATGTGGAGTTGCTGGCAGCGCTGAACGATCGTGAGCCGACTGCGGAATTGTTGGAGCACTTGCGGTCCGTATCTGTCGACGACTGGTTGGGTTTTAACGCCAGTAGTGAGATTGCGTGCCAATCGCGTAGTCTGCTATCCGCTGCGTTGAATGCCATGCCATCGCCGATTGATGCTGTGACGCTCGATGAACTTGCTGCTGATTTTGCGGCGATTTACCTCATTCATTCCTACCGGGCTCCGCCAACCGAGTCGCCGTGGCTGGACAAGGATCAACTTGAACGCCAGGAGCCTATGTTTGCACTTGCTGCGTGGTATAGGCGGTTTGGCCTTGCTGCAGAAAACCGCCAGCGGCGATCAGAAGACCACATGGTCCTTCAGTTGCAATTCCTGGCACATCTGCTTTCGACACAACAACTGAGCGATAAGAAGTGTTTCGCTGAGGTGTCACGGTTTCTGGATCAACATCTGTTGTGCTGGATCGGTGATTTTGCAGAGCGCGTTGCCGCTCGCTGTGCAACGCCCTACTTCTGCGGTGTGGTGACGTTGACACACGGCTACCTTGAGTCACTTAGGACCTATCTGGCTGATCAATTCGACTTGCCCCGCGCGGTGCCGGAAGGCGCTGGTACTGACATGTCAAAATCAGCGCCAGATGAGGAGGCTGGACCTTATATTCCGGGCGTTGCGCCAAGCTGGTAGTTTGCGGTGTACCAGTGATCCGATGAGGTATGAGCGGGTGGCGTTCAAGGGGGGCTAGCTGATGAATGCAGAGTATGGCTCAGTCGAGAACGACCCAGTAAACCACAGACCTTGTGCAAAGCCCGTCGTCTCGGGGGACAGTTGCGTTCATGGCCGTAGCCCGATTTCCAGCTGTCGTGCGTGTGTCATTGCCTGCCCGCGCATGGCGTTCTCACTTGATGACGATGGGTTGGGGTTTGACGCTGAGGCGTGCGATGGTTGCGGGCTATGCGCGGCGGCCTGTCCTGAAACGGCGATAGACCTGGGTGGCGACGTCACAACGCCTTTGCGCCAGCCTTCCGGAGGGGCACGTGCATTTGTGGCATGTGAATTTTCCATCGAAGCTGCTGAAGCAGCATGTGTCTCATGTCTTCATGCGGTGCCTCTGAGTACGCTAGCCAAGCTCTATTCTGAAGGTGTGCGAGCCATTTATGCTGCTCGTGCAGACTGCTCAGCCTGTTCACGAAATGCTGGCCCCACGCTTGCGGATCGCGTGTCGGATCTGACGCGGTTGGTGCTGGATCGCGGCCTTGAGCCTATGAAGCTAGAGACGCTTCCGTTGGCTGAATGGAAGAGTGTGCGCGATGAATCCATG
>JBKEAX010000510.1:0-7133 GCA_047972825.1 Hyphomicrobiaceae bacterium
ACCCGACCTCAATCCGATCGAGCAGGTTTTTGCGAAACTCAAAACGCTGCTGCGCAAGGCCCGTGCGCGCACATGCGATGCCATTAGCGCCGCACTTGCGTCCGCGCTTCAATGCTTCCCTGCTGACGAATGCACCAACTACTTCGTCAACTCCGGATATGCGTCCGTCTAAGTTGAACATGCTCTAACAAGGATGCGAAAAGGGCCAGACCTTGCTGGTCCGGCCCTTCGAGGCAGTGGGATTTCTGACCTTTTATCAGTAACAGTTGTGGCGATTGCCGATCAGGCCGCTGCCACGTCCACCGGCCAATCGTTGATGGTGAGGGCACCGTCGCGCACCGATACTCGCACGGTATCCCCGTCCTTGACGCCGCCTGCAAGGATCTGCTCGGCGAGCGGGTCTTGCACGTTCTTCTGGATCACGCGCTTTAACGGGCGTGCGCCGTAGGCGGGGTCGTAACCACGGTTGGCAAGCCAGACGCGCGCCTGATCGTTCAGCTCGATGGTGATCTTGCGATCGTCGAGCAGTTTTTGCAGGCGTTTCATCTGGATGTCGACGATTGCACCCATGTCCTCGCGTTTGAGGCGATGGAACAGGATGATTTCATCGAGGCGGTTCAAGAACTCCGGCCGGAAGCGGCTTTTGACCTCGGCCATGACGATGTCGCGAACGGCGTCCGTGTCCTCGCCTTCCTGTTGGGCGACGAGGTGTTCCGCGCCGATGTTCGATGTCATGATGATCAACGTGTTCTTGAAATCCACGGTGCGGCCCTGACCATCCGTAAGCCGGCCGTCATCGAGCACCTGCAGGAGCACGTTGAAGACATCCGGATGCGCCTTTTCCACCTCGTCGAACAACACGACCTGGTAGGGCCGCCGCCTGACGGCCTCGGTCAGCGCGCCGCCTTCGTCATAACCGACGTAGCCTGGAGGCGCACCGATCAGCCGAGCGACGGAGTGCTTCTCCATGAATTCGGACATGTCCATGCGAACCATGGCGCTTTCATCGTCAAACATGAACGATGCGAGAGCCTTGGTCAGTTCGGTCTTGCCGACGCCCGTGGGGCCCAAGAACATGAATGAGCCAATGGGGCGGTTAGGGTCCTGGAGGCCCGCGCGGGCACGCCGCACAGCGGTTGAAACGGCAATGACCGCTTCCTTCTGGCCGACGACGCGTTTTGCGAGTGCGTCTTCCATTTTCAGGAGCTTGTCGCGTTCGCCTTCCAGCATCTTGTCGACGGGCACACCGGTCCAGCGAGAGACGACGCCAGCGATGTGATCGGGTGTGACCGCCTCTTCGACCATAACGGAACCGTCTGCCTGCTCTTCGCCCTCGGCCGCGGCAATGCGCCGTTCCAAATCCGGAATGACGCCGTAGGCGAGTTCTCCGGCGCGTGCCAGATCGCCTTTGCGCTGGGCCTGTTCAAGGGCATTGCGCTTCTGGTCGAGCTCTTCCTTAAGCTTTTGCACGGAGCCGAGCTTGTCCTTCTCGGCTTCCCAACGCGCCGTCATTTCGCGGCTTTTTTCCTCCAGGTCGGCGATGTCCTTGTCGAGCCTTTCAAGGCGATCCTTGGAGGCTTCGTCGGTTTCCTTTTTCAAGGCTTCGCGCTCGATCTTCATCTGCATGAGATCGCGATCAATGGCATCGAGTTCCTCTGGTTTGGAATCGATTTCCATTTTCAGGCGTGAGGCGGCTTCATCGACGAGATCGATTGCCTTGTCAGGCAGGAAGCGGTCGGTGATGTAGCGGTTGGAAAGTGTCGCCGCCGACACAAGGGCGCTGTCGGTGATGCGTACGCCATGATGCAGTTCGTATTTTTCCTTCAGGCCGCGCAGAATCGAGATGGTGTCTTCGACGGTCGGCTCGGTGATGAATACGGGCTGGAAGCGGCGGGCAAGAGCAGCGTCCTTTTCGATGTGCTTGCGGTATTCATCGAGCGTGGTCGCGCCAACGCAGTGCAGTTCTCCGCGGGCCAGTGCCGGTTTCAGCAGATTGGATGCATCCATTGCGCCGTCCGCCTTGCCGGCGCCGACAATGGTATGCAACTCGTCAATGAACAGGATGATACGGCCTTCTTCCGCGGTCACTTCCTGGAGCACGGATTTCAGGCGCTCCTCGAATTCACCACGGTATTTAGCACCGGCGATGAGCGCGCCCATGTCGAGTGCCAGTAGTTTTTTGTCCTTGAGGCTTTCGGGCACGTCGCCTTTGACGATGCGCAGCGCCAAACCTTCGGCAATGGCGGTCTTGCCGACGCCGGGTTCGCCGATCAGTACGGGATTGTTCTTGGTTCGGCGCGAGAGTACCTGGATGGTGCGGCGAATTTCCTCGTCGCGACCGATGACCGGGTCCAGTTTTCCCGCTGCTGCCGCCTCAGTCAGGTCGCGGGCGTAGCGCTTCAAGGCGTCATAGGCCTGTTCAGCCGATGCACTGTCAGCGGTGCGGCCTTTTCTGATGTCATTGATCGCCTGGTTGAGGCCCTGAGGCGAAACGTTGGCGGCCTCCAGAACCTTGGCAGCCTCGGTGCCTTTCTCCAACGCCAGGGCTAGCAGCAGCCGTTCGGCGGTGACAAACTTGTCACCTGCTTTGTTGGCGATCTCCTCCGCCTTGGCGAAAACGCGCGCGAGTTCAGGAGCAAGGTAGACCTGGCCTGCACCTCCGCCTGAAACACTGGGGATCTTTGATAGCGCCAGTTCGGCCGCCTGTAGCGCTTGCTTGTGATTGCCGCCGGATTTTCCAATGAGGCCGGCTGCCAGCCCTTCATTGTCGTCAAGCAGCACTTTGAGGAGGTGCAGAGGCTGGAATTGCTGGTGCCCTTCACGTAGTGCAAGGCCCTGGGCTGACTGAATGAAACCTTTGGAACGGTCAGTGTAATTATCGAAGTTCATGGCAAACCCTTTTTGCGGCACGCCACGCAGGTCCACTCGGCACCCGCGCACGTCCAAGTTTGTGCAAATCAAGCAACGGGCGGCAACCCTGTCGGCGTTCCCTTAACCGGTGCTTTCGGATCTCATATGGGTTTTATTTGGGGTTGTGGTAAGGGCCACGATGCCTTTGGGCAGCATATTTTTGGTGAAAATTGATATTGATTGATGGGGCGATTGAAACGCTGAAATTTGATGTCAATTTTTAAATATTGGACAAAATGGCGGGTTGGCTCCGCTCCGTCTCAACCTTTGCCATGTTACCTGCTCGCCAGGGGTCGGCCCCTGGCAGGCGGTGATAGGGTGGTGGTGAAATCTCCAACTGCGAATGATTTTTTTCTACTTTTGGGCAGTCTGCATAGGTGTGCGCCGCATCAATTCTTCAATGTGGGTTCTTTCCCTTTGGTATTGCGCCAAGTCCCTACCTTCAAGCTGGCGTTCGCGAGGCACCTGGATCGACATCGGGTTGACGAACTGCGAGTTGACAAGCACCTCAAAGTGCAAGTGGGGACCGGAGGAAAGACCTGTAGTTCCTATGTATCCGATGACCTGCCCCTGGCGAACCTTGACACCCTGTCGGACGCCTTTGGCGATGCGGTTCATGTGAGCATAGGCTGTTTGATAGCCATTCGCATGGCGAATGCGGACATAGTTACCGTAATGGCCTTTGCGACCGGCCTGTTCGATCGTTCCGTTTCCTGCGGCCAGGATTGGTGTGCCTGTTGGGGCTGCCCAATCGACGCCCGTATGCATGCGGCGGCGGTTGAGGAGCGGATGAAAGCGCTGGCCGTAACCGGACGTCAGCCTCACATTAGCGCCACGCACCGGTCGGCGCATGAGGAACTTTTTAGAGTTTGAACCTGCGTCGTCATAATAGTCGACAAGGCCATCTGGTGTCCGGTAGCGATAAAACTCCGACGTTTCACCACCGGCGGTGATCGAGGTGTAAAGCAACTCCCCAAGTTCCATATGTCCGCCGCGCTGTTCCTTGACGTCGTAGAATAATTCAACTTGATCTCCCGCTCGCAAGCGGCGGCGATAGTCGGTTTCGTAGGCGTGAACTCTCAGGATCTGTTGAATTGTCGGCGCGTCCAACCCTTGCTGCAGCAAGGCGCCATATGCGCTGGAGTAAAGGTTTGCATTCTGTAAAGGCGTATCGTCATCAGCGAGCAGCGCCCGCATGGCAGCTTCGGCTCCAACTGGTGTCCGCGTTGCTTCGAACTCACCAGCGGGGCCGCGTGTGACGGTTACCTGATGGCTATGACCATCAGCGAAAACGGAGAAGCGGGCTGGTTCCTTGGTGCCGGCATCGGTAAGTGAAGAAACCAGTGTAACGTGCACTTCGTTGCCAGCACGCAAGTCTTTTTCCTTGAAGATCCCTCGTGCAGCTTCAATCATGGCGGCGGCCTGCCACCTGTCGGCACCGGCCTTGGTCAGGATGTGCTTGAGTGTCTCGCCCTTGCCGACCTTTACGATCGTCAATTCCCCGTCTTCAATGTCAGTTGGTGTGTCGTCAGTCTCGCGAACGGTCTTGGCAAGCGTGGTCGTGTTGGGCGCGTTCTCGTCGGAAGCCGGTGAGGCCTCATCATGTTCGCTTCCTGTGTTGCCCGCGGCATCAGCAAGCGGCGTGGCAAACGCCTCAATATCGTGTTGGACGATCTTGCGAACTTCTGCATCGTCCAATTGATGCCGGTCCTCAATGGGAAGGATGCCTCCGATCAACTCGATGATGCGCACGACAACATCCCGGTTGGGGCCGCGATCAGTTTCTTCGTCACCGACCTGGATGGGGGCGCTGTTGGCATAGAGCTTGTACGGGTTGAACGCGGGAATTTTCTCTTTCACGGCGTCGTCGGGAGGGGCAAGCCGTGCAACGAGCCGGACATAGGGTTTGGCGTGAATGTAATCGCGACCGTTGCGACGCTGCGTGAGCTTTTCCTGGATCACATAGCGCGTTGTCTGGCCGCTTGAAGTGATGACCATACGATCGGATTTGGGTGTGAACCAGTTCAGGCCCGCTAGCCGTCGGATGTTTGGTAACGATGGTGCGGGAAGATCGCCGCTGCCAATTCGAGCCAAGGCCGGCAATAGCCCGCTGGAACCATCCTTTGAATCGACCGATCCGTAAATGACAGTGAAGATCGCCACCGATCCGACTGCAGCCGCAAGCACGGTGCTCAGCAGCCAACGAAAGCGGCCACCAGGCAGAGTTGAACCGTGGTCGACTTCATACAAGTCGCGCAGAGTACGCCGGCCTCTGCGGCCATAAACCTGCGGCAGGCCGGTTGGCCGCGGTCCTCCGGCGAGTGGATGGTTCTTAGCCCTGCCCCTGTAGTGATTTGGTTTCACCACGGCGCTTGTCCCCTTCCAGCATATCCCCTGCGGCGCGATTAACGCGCGCTAAGGCGGCAGTGATAATCGTTGAATGCGGCAATAACCAGAAAGCCGTAAGTCCCCCAAAGCCGAGGCACCGCTACCGGTCTGCCATCGCTTTCTTCACCTACGTCCCATGGCAGTGTCCTGACGTTCGCAGTACATGTCAAAGCATTATGGTGTGAATTCGAGCCTTGGTTGGGTGTCCAAGTTGACGCGCCGAGGGGTGGTTCCTGGAGCTGGAATGCGATTTTGATGCGCTGCACATGCTGCGTCGCATCAGAACGGGGGCTGGATTTCTACCTCAAGACGCGGTGTTAACGCTGAACAAGGCGTTGTTAACCAATTTTGTTTGAGAAAAAACCGTTTTGAACTCAATGAGTTGGGTGAAAAAATCTTGGGGTTGTAAATTTTTTGCATAGAGGCCGTTGACAAGCGAGCCGGGATGATATTAATTCCATCCTCGTTGCGAGGCACTCAGTGCTTCGCCGCCCTGTGACGGGCATCGCTCTCTCTGATAACAAATGGTTCCCACCTGGGATGACCAGGGTGGATCTTCGTTGTCTCTGGAGCCGATCTGAATGTGATCGGTGAGCGGTTTTCGTCGCTGTTTTGCTCTTTGACAAGTGGTTTTGAAGGAAGGGAAACGCAGACGGCGGAGTCCTGGCGGATCTCGAGTTCTGAAATATGGCTCGCGATTTAAAACAGACTCTGGCGATAACTGCGTTTCAGCCATCACCATGGCGCATGTCGAGAAATCGGGATGTGTCAGTGTGAAGGTGCCCGTTACGCAGAATATCCTTGGAGTGATTCCTCCAAGCCGACCAGAATCCAAACTTTCAACTTGAGAGTTTGATCCTGGCTCAGAACGAACGCTGGCGGCAGGCCTAACACATGCAAGTCGAACGCCCCTTCGGGGGAGTGGCAGACGGGTGAGTAACGCGTGGGAACCTACCCTAAGGTACGGAATAGCCCAGGGAAACTTGGAGTAATACCGTATAAGCCCGAAAGGGGAAAGATTTATCGCCATTGGATGGGCCCGCGTTGGATTCGCTAGTTGGTGGGGTAATTGCCTACCAAGGCGACGATCCATAGCTGGTCTGAGAGGATGATCAGCCACACTGGGACGGAGACACGGCCCCGACTCCTACGGGAGGCAGCAGTGGGGAATATTGGACAATGGGCGCAAGCCTGATCCAGCCATGCCGCGTGAGTGAAGAAGGCCTTAGGGTTGTAAAGCTCTTTCGTCGGTGAAGATAATGACGGTAGCCGAAGAAGAAGCCCCGGCTAACTCCGTGCCAGCAGCCGCGGTAATACGGAGGGGGCTAGCGTTGTTCGGAATTACTGGGCGTAAAGCGCACGTAGGCGGACTGGAAAGTTGGGGGTGAAATCCCGGGGCTCAACCCCGGAACTGCCTCCAAAACTGCCAGTCTGGAGGTCGAGAGAGGCGAGTGGAATTCCGAGTGTAGAGGTGAAATTCGTAGATATTCGGAGGAACACCAGTGGCGAAGGCGGCTCGCTGGCTCGATACTGACGCTGAGGTGCGAAAGCGTGGGGAGCAAACAGGATTAGATACCCTGGTAGTCCACGCCGTAAACGATGAGAGCTAGTCGTCTGGGGGCATGCCCTTTGGTGACGCAGTTAACTCATTAAGCTCTCCGCCTGGGGAGTACGGCCGCAAGGTTAAAACACAAATGACTTGACGGGGGCCCGCACAAGCAGTGTAGCATGTGGTTTAATTCGAAGCAACGCGCAGATCCTTACCACCCCTTGACATCACCATCGCGATTTCCGGAGACGGATTTCTTCAGTTCGGCTGGATGGATGACAGGTGC
>JBKEAX010000580.1:0-14542 GCA_047972825.1 Hyphomicrobiaceae bacterium
CCTATCCTTTCAGGTGCGCTCTTTCCTACCCGGACATGCTGCGAATCTGTCCATTGGGGTGTTGCCCTCAAGCGGGATCCGGTGGATTGTGCGTCCCGGTTGCTGAAGCGTCCTTTGTCACTTGGATGAAACGCCCACACGCTACCGCGCTGAAGCAAAGCTGCGGCGTGAGGGCAAGTCCACGATTACGTGACAGGGTGGCGTTGATCCAATCACGCTAAGTTTGCCAAAAAAAGCATCGAATGACCTCTGGAGGAGACAATATGCTGGTTCAGCCCCATCTGTTCATTCCCGGCCCTACGAATATTCCCGAAGCCGTCCGAATGGCGATGAATGTTCCGATGGAGGACATGCGTTCTCCCGAATTTCCAAAGTTCACGCTGCCAATCTTCGAAGACCTGAAGAAGGTGTTCAAGATGAAGGACGGGCGTGTTTTCATCTTTCCGTCTTCGGGTACGGGCGCATGGGAAGCAACAATCGAAAACACTCTGGCGGTCGGCGACAAGGTCCTGATGAGCCGGTTTGGACAGTTCTCGCTGTTGTGGGTTGATATGGCCAAGCGTCTGGGTCTCGACGTTGTTCTTTGTGACGAAGAATGGGGCACAGGCGTTCCGCTGGAAAAATATGCCGATATCCTGGCCAAGGACACCGCGCACGAAATCAAGGCCGTGTTTGCCACACACAATGAAACGGCAACCGGCGTTACCAGTGACGTTGCCGGCGTGCGCAAGGCGCTCGATGCTGCCAAGCATCCCGCGTTGCTCATGGTAGATGGCGTATCCTCGGTCGGTTCACTGGATATGCGCATGGGCGAGTGGGGCGTTGATTGCTGCGTTTCAGGTTCGCAGAAGGGGTTCATGCTGCCGACCGGCCTTGGCATCCTGGCCGTCAGCCAGAAAGCGCTTGATGCTCACCAGCAGAAGAACAACGGAATGAACCGCACGTTCTTCTCGTTTGAAGACATGATCAAGACGAACGACCTTGGCTATTTCCCCTACACGCCTGCCACACAGCTCATTCGTGGGCTCAGGGCGTCTCTCGATCTGATCGAGAAGGAGGGGCTTGAGAATATCTTTGCCCGTCATCACCGCCTGGCAGAAGGTGTGCGCAAGGCGGTTGACGCCTGGGGACTGAAGCTGTGCGCCAAGGAGCCCAAGTGGCACTCCGATACCGTCAGCGCTATTCTTGTGCCGGAAGGCATTGATGCGGTGGATGTCATCAAGACCGCTTACTACCGCTACAATACGTCTCTTGGCACCGGCCTTACCAAAGTTGCGGGCAAGGTGTTCCGCATTGGCCACCTGGGTGCCCTTGATGAAGGCATGATTGGTACGGCGTTGTTCAACGTTGAAATGGCACTGCTCGACTGCGGCGTCAAAATCAAGGCCGGTTCGGGGACCGGCGCTGCGGCGGAATATTTCCGCTCGACGGCGACCAAGTCCGCGACCAGTGCCGAGCCGGCCAAGAAGGCAGCTTGATGTGATAGGGGCGGCAGAAAATGCCGCCCTTTTTTCTCTCTGCGAGGGCGCTTTGACGTGGCAATAGCCGCGCGCAAGCGAGCTGCGCCCGATGGCAGCCGCGCCGGAAGATACAACAACAACAGGGATAGAACGCCATGAGTTTTACACTCCACCCCCTTCGCAAACAACGTTTGCAGCGCTCCGAACTTGCTTGCCCGGGCTCCAATACGACGATGATCGACCGCGCTTTCAAGAGTGCTGCAGATTTCGTGTTTCTCGATTGCGAGGACGCGGTTGCGCCGCCAGAAAAAGAGCAGGCCAGGAAGAATATTATCCAGGCGCTGAACGACCTGGACTGGCGCGGCGCTGGTAAAACCGTATCCGTGCGCATCAATGGACTAGATACGCATTACATGTATCGCGATGTCGTCGACATCATGGAGCAGGCTGGCGACAAACTCGATACGATCCTCATTCCCAAAGTGGGTGTGCCGGCCGATGTCTACATGGTCGAGTGCATGATGAGCCAGATCGAAGAAGCCAAAGGCTTTACCAACAAGGTTGGAACAGAAGCGTTGATCGAGACGCCACTGGGCATGGCCAACGTGGAGGCGATTGCCGCTGCACCAAGCCGTCTCGAAGCAATGCATTTCGGTGTTGCCGACTATGCTGCCTTCAACAAGGCCCGCACTGTTGTCATTGGGGGGCTGAACCCGGACTATCCGGGCGACCAATGGCACTTTGCAATCTCGCGCATGACTGTTGCCTGCCGCGCCTATGGGCTACGTCCCATCGACGGGCCGTTCGGTGATTTTTCCGATCCCGATGGCTACACGGCAGGCGCGAAGCGCGCAGCGGCGCTTGGCGTGGAAGGCAAGTGGGCCATTCATCCTTCGCAGATCGAACTTGCCAATGAGGTGTTCTCGCCGTTGCCAGCCGAAGTGGAGCGCGCGCATCGCATTATCGCGGCTTTGAAGGAAGCTGAAGCCCAGGGCAAGGGCGCGGCATCGCTCGACGGCAAGATGATCGATGCAGCGTCAGAGAAAATGGCGCTCAATATCATTGTCGTGTCTGAGCAGATCGAAGCAGCGAAGGCCAAGCAGGGCGGTTGATCTGCCATGGAGGCAAGGGAGCCCGTTTGCCGTTCATGGGACGGATACCATGGCATTGCATGCGGGCTCCACATCGTTTGGTTTCACGCTGTTTTATTAGGGTCCGGACCCTAAGTGCCTCATCGTGACACATGGCAATCGAACATGCTCAGGCGCGGAGCGTCGGGAAGAACAACAGCGCAGAGGAAGTTACGCTTTTCACGGAGGTCCCTGATGGATATTCACGAGTACCAGGCCAAAGAGCTTCTCTCGAAGTTTGGTGTGCCGATACCACGCGGTGGGCTCGCCTATAGCCCGGAACAGGCCACCTACCGCGCGAACGAGATTGGTGGTTCGAAGTGGGCGGTCAAGGCACAGATTCACTCGGGCGCAAGAGGCAAGGCGGGGGGCATCAAGCTTTGTCGCAACGACAATGAATTGTGGGAGGCGGCTGACGCGCTGCTAGGCAAGCGCCTGGCGACGGTGCAGACTGGGTCAGCGGGCAAGATCGTCTCACGCCTCTATATCGAGGAAGCGACAGAGATCGATCGCGAGTTCTATCTTTCATACATCATGGATCGCGCAGCGGAACGGATTGTTGTCGTGGCGTCGGCGGCCGGCGGCATGGACATCGAGGAGATTTCGCAGAAGGAACCCGACTCGATTCTTAAGGTCGCAGTGGACCCTGCGGTCGGCATGCAGGCTTTTCAAGCGCGTGAGATTGCGTTCGGTCTTGGGGTTGAGCCCGATGTCGTTCAGCGGCTTGAACGCGTACTGCTTGGCGCCTACCGGGCGTTCCGCGACCTTGATGCGACACTGGTTGAAATCAACCCGCTGGTGGTCACCAAGGATCGGAATGTCCTAGCGCTCGACGCAAAAATGAGCTTTGACGAAAATGCACTGTTTCGCAGGCCGCAGGTCTCGGAGCTTCGTGACAAGAGCCAGGAAGATCCGCGCGAGACCTACGCTTCGGATCGCGGCCTGTCCTATGTCGGCCTGGATGGCAACATCGGCTGCGTGGTGAATGGTGCGGGCCTGGCAATGGCGACACTCGACATCGTCAAGAGTTCCGGTGGCGAGCCTGCCAATTTCCTCGACATTGGTGGTGGCGCAAGTCCTGAGCGCGTGCAGAAGGCTTTCCGTGCGGTGCTGAAGGACAAGAATGTCAAGGTGCTGATGGTCAATGTGTTCGCAGGCATCAACCGTTGCGATTGGGTCGCGAAAGGTGTTGTCGAGGCGATCAAGGATCTCGACCTCAAGCTGCCCGTCGTGGTTCGGCTGGCAGGAACCAATGTTGAGGAAGGACGAAAAATCCTCGAACAGTCGGGCTTGCAAATCATTCCTGCGGATTCGCTGGGTGATGCCGCCAAGAAGGCCGTCGAAGCGGCGAAGGGCGTTGAACAAGCCGCGGCGTGACCGGGAGGAAATGACAAATGGCCATTTACATTGATGAAAACACGCCAATCCTGATACAGGGCTTCACCGGCCGGATTGGAACGTTTCACGCACAGGAAATGATCGACTACGGCTCCAACGTTGTCGGCGGCATTACGCCGGGTAAGGGCGGTACAACGCATCTTGGCCGGCCAGTGTTCAATACTGTCAAAGGGGCCGTCGACGAGACGGGGGCAGAGGCAACAATCGTGTTTGTGCCGCCACCGTTTGCCGCGGATGCAATCATGGAGGCGGCGGACGCTGGCATCAGGTACTGCGTCTGTATTACGGACGGTATTCCCGCGCAGGACATGATCCGTGTGAAGCGCTACATGCGCCGCTACCGGAAGGATGCGCGCATGCGCCTTACTGGGCCGAATTGCGCTGGCACGATCAGTCCGGGCAAGGCGATGCTTGGCATCATGCCAGGGCACATTTACGAGCCTGGCCGGGTTGGAATTATCGGTCGTTCGGGCACGCTAGGTTATGAAGCTGCCGAGCAGCTAAAGTTACTTGGGATCGGCATTTCAACCAGTGTTGGCATTGGCGGTGATCCGATCAATGGCTCTTCATTCCGCGATATTCTTGAGGAATTCGAAAAGGATCCCGAGACAGACGCTGTTTTGATGATTGGCGAGATCGGCGGCCCCCAGGAGGCGGAGGCGGCGCAGTTTGCCAAGGAGCACATGTCCAAGCCCGTCATTGCATATATTGCGGGGCTGTCTGCACCAAAGGGCAGGCGTATGGGGCACGCAGGCGCCATCGTGTCCGCATTTGGTGAGAGTGCGGCTGAAAAAGTCGAGATCCTGAAAGCCGCGGGCGTAAAAATATGCCCCACGCCGGCTGACATGGGGGCGACCGTCGCAGAGGTGATCGCGTCATTGAAGAAGGTCGCTTGAACGACCCGTGTGTCCGGCCCTAGGCTGTGGCACTCATTTGAGGCTAGCTTCCTGCTGCCTCAACTCAAGCTCCGGGGCTTTTTAGTCCCGGAGCACTGTCCACTTCTAATTGCTGGCCTTTGCAAGTAAAGAGACATCACAAAATCCCGCGATGGGGAGCCTTGCTTCGCTCCTTCGGCTACGCATACCCCATGGCCGTCGTTGCCACACGCATACAAGGACATGCCGATGCAGTCTGACGCTATCAACGAGTTCGCATTACGTGATGAGCTGCGCCGATTGCGTACACTGGTTCCCGACTCGCCGCAGCTCAACCCTATCGTCTCGCTCGCGTTCGACATGTCCCGGGAACTGGAATCCGGCAAGATCTCTCTTGATGACCTGCGCGGGCTGGCGGGACGATTGATGGACAGAGCGTGCATCCATCGCGCGCGGCGCATGCGCGAACGCATCGGCTTTACCGATCACGCCGATATCATCAAGGAATTCTCCTCTTTTGTGGAAAGCCGCATTCCGAACGGGGATACAGGGGATGACGTTTTCGAGAAGTTTGCAGAGCGTTGGTCCAGGGTGCGCAACGGTGTTGTGCTGACCGCACATCCTACATTCGGATTGTCGGAAGCATTGACGCGCCGCATGGTTGAAATTGCCATGGCGTCGGACGACGAAAGTGATGAAATTACCGATACGATCGGGGTTCCGCATCGGCCTGACGACAACATTGATCTTGCCTATGAACACGCACGAGCGATGGATGCGATACGCAATATGCGTAGCGGCTATTATGAACTGCTGAACGCATTCTTCAGTGTTACGGCTCAGCATTTCGGCGATCGCGCATATCAGCTGAGACCGAAGCTGGTGACGATGGCATCCTGGGTTGGTTATGACCTGGATGGACGAACCGACATCCAGTGGAACCGATCGTTCCTGATCAAGCTGCAGGAGAAGCTCGCAGCATTGAGTGAGGTTCGTGAACGTTTTCTGACGATCCGTCACCGAATCTCAAATGAAGATGGAATCATGCGGGTGGCGCGACAGATCACCGGCAAGCTGGATCTTGCCATTGCTGCTGTCGACGAACAGATCAAGGCGCTGTCCAACGCGCAGCAAGAGAGCGGTGGGTTGGCGCGCGCAGCGAACGTGATTACACGGGGTGACAGCTACAACATAACGTCCATCAAGCAGCTGACAACGCTGATCGACGATATGATTGCATCAGTTGATGCGCCGCAGATAAAACGGCAACTTGCGTCTCTTGTCGGACTTATCGAGGCGACAGGGCTTGGCATGGGGCATATCCATGTCCGCATTAATGCCACGCAGCTCCACAACGCTTTCCGCGCCTATGTCCACGAGCCATGGACGCACGATTTATCCGAGCGCCAAGCGCTGCAGCGCATCGTCGAAATGATCCGCGATGTCGATGAGGAGAGCGTAAACTTTCAGACACTTGAGTTGGAGACCGCGACGGCCATTCGCCAGTTCGCGCTTATCTCGCAAATCCGCAAGCACGTTGACGCGGACACGCCTATCCGCTTCCTGATTGCCGAGTGCGAGTCGCCAGCCACGGTGCTCATTGCAGTGTTTTTTGCCAAGCTGTTCGGTGTTTCCGATATTGTCGATATCTCACCCTTGTTTGAGACGCCTGAAGGTCTAGAGACGGGCGCACGATTGCTCGACCGATTGCTGGAGGAGCCAGCCTACCGCGATTACATCAAAGGGCGCGGCCGTATGAGCATCCAAACGGGCTTTTCTGATGCTGGACGGTTCATCGGTCAGATCTCAGCGACGTTGGCGATCGAGAGGTTGCATTTCGCGTTGGCGGCAATGCTTGGCAAGTCGGGTCTTCAAGATGTCGAGGCTCTGATATTCTCGACTCATGGTGAGTCCATGGGGCGTGGTGCGCACCCCGATGATTTGAAGACGCGGCTCAAGTATGTGTTTTCGGATGAAGCGCGGCGGCGATTTGCTGGCTATGGCGTTCCAGTCAAGCATGAGACGAGTTTCCAAGGCGGCGATGGGTACTTGTGGTTTGCCAACCGGGGATTTTCGACACGGGCGCTTGCCACAATCATCATGGATGGAGCGCAGGCTACGGAGGTCGAGGATGCGCTTTACCATCGCTCGAGCCTGACGCTCGATTTCATGCTGAGGTTGAAGGCCTATCAGCAGAACCTTTTTGCGCATCCTGGTTACCGAACGGTTCTTGGTGCATTTGGCACCAACCTGCTGTTCAAGACGGGAAGCCGGGCTGTAAAACGGCAGAGCGATCAAGCCACGGCAGCGGATCGTGGTGATCCGTCACGCATGCGCGCGATCCCTAATAACGCAATTCTTCAACAGTTCGGCTATGTCGCCAATGTGGTTTCCGGTCTTGGTATGGCGGTCGGTGCGGATCGCGAGCGGTTCTTGAACCTGGCGGAGCAATCCCAGAGATTGCACACGCTTTTGGAGATGATAGCGCACGGCAAGCGGCTTTCCAGCCTCAACGCGCTATCGGCCAACGCATCGGTGTTTGATGCTGGATTTTGGGCATTGCGCGCGTCCTGGGGGCGTGAGCCGGAAATCGAGCCAGCTCTCCGCAATCTGTCGAGCTATCTTTTGAGCGATACACGGGCGGCGGCGATCTACGGATTTGCACATCATCTGCGGCTTGATGCCATCGACCTGCACCAGATTCTGGAGACGCTGGGTATCGAGAGTGGCAAGGTGCCAGATGATCATCGTCTTGAACTCGACCTGCTGCATGCTGTCCGGCTTGCGGTGATTATGCGTGTCTTTATTCTGGCGGCGCAGTTGCCACGTTTTGCTCAGCAGAACGATACGTCACACAGTCAGATTCTTAATCTTGCGCTGGGTCTTGATGTGCCGGAAGTGGTCGACTTCATGCGCCAGGTTTTCCCGCACAAGGTTGCCGGCGGTCCGGCAGCTGCTGCGTTCGACGAGGCGGCGAGCTATCGTCCGCATGGCATCGATGATTATGCACGGCTGGAGACGGAGATCCTTGAGCCGATGGAGCATGCGTATGAATTGATCCGCGAAATAGGCACGGGCATCACGCATCATTTTGGCGCGTTCGGCTGACCGCATTGAGTGTTTCGGGAGAAACAAACGGGGCGCCTGATTGCGCCCCGTTTATCATTTCTGGCCTCGTGGGTGTGATCAAACGAAACTAGAGCATGTTAAGTTGAAGTGTGCACGGTTCGGTGTGAGAAACATGCTTTCGGTCGCGTTCGATCTTCTACCTGCGACGGGGCGGCCCCTCATACTGCAGGCCCTGGATTTCAATGACACCGGAACCGCGCAAGCTGATCTTGGAGCGGTATTTGAACGTGATGGTGTCAATGAAGCGATCGCGGCCTCTAAGATCGAACTTCTGGGAGAACTCGCCAGGGCGGATCATGCCGTCGAGAGCCACATGCTCTGTGCTGCCGTTGCCGTATTTGATGGTCATGCCGTAAAAGTGCACGGCTTGCCGTTCTACGGTGGCGCGGATCGCGCTGAATTTTCCCATGTCGCGGCCAACTCTGAAGGTGTCGGTATCGATCTTGAACAAATCTGCGTTCTCGCGACCGAGCGTGACCCATTCCAGGCGGTCGCCACGACCTCCACGGTCACCACGGCGATCGCGTCGGCCTCGGCGGTCCCTATCCTCTAATGCCAAGAGCACGAGACGGGCATTTCGTTCGCCACGTGCCAGCCGCGCACGCAAGGTGACCCGCCGGATAAAGCGACTTTCACCTGCCAAGTCGATGACTTCTGACAGTGTATTTTCGTCGATACGGTCACGGATGCGGACGCGTTGCATCTCGCCATTGCCGAAAACAATCGTGGCCTGGCGAATGAAAATATCTCCGCCTTCAGCAAGAAGCTGGAGTTTGGCAATGCGTCCATCGTCGCGCCCGACACTGAACTCAACGATGCCGTCATCATTCCTGCGTGATATGCGCTGCTGGTCAATTGGTTTGAAACGACCAAGGTCGAGGCGGCGCTTTAGCTCGCCATACACGCGAACGATCGCACGGCGGCGAGAATCGCGGTCAGAGCGGTATACCAAGTCAATTTGCTTCAGATAGCTGCGTTCACCCCTAAGATCGATGGGAAGGGCTTCGGTGTCCGCGGCTATGATGCGATCAACGCGGAATCGCTCCGCATACCCATTCTGGTAGACGAGCTGCACAGAAATGAGATGGACATCACTGCGTTCGGTTTGAATCCGCAGCTGTGAGAAGCGGGCGTTCTGGCTGCCGACCCGGATTGTGTCCCGGTCAACGCGGAAGCCAACTTCCTGTTCGCCCAACAGCACCCAATCACTTGGCGCGCGGCGGGCGGAAGCGGGCATTGCAATTGCCATTAGCGTCAAGGCAATGACTGTTGTTTTCAAGAAACCCAACACGGAGTTACCCTCCCGAAGTATGTTGCCCTCCAGCCAATCGCAGATGGCTGGCTGGCAAATCGTTGTTTGAAGCCTGACTGGTTGCGGCGACGCTAGCGCGTCCCGTTACAACAGCCACTACTTGTGACGGGCAGTTCAAGCCAGCTTGTGCGAGGATTTTTATCGCGCGTGGCGATTGTCTCCTGAAAGCGAACTTAAATACCGATGCGAACACTAGTCGGCATGGGAGACTGAAAAAAGACGCAGTTGGGACGAGATGATGTCGGTTTTTGTATAAAGTCAGCTCAAGAGAGGGGGCTGCTCTGCGTTATTTTCTGCCGGTGGCGGCCACGCAGCTATCGTTCGGACGTTTCTGCCGCAGATTGAATAGTCTGCCTGGGGATTTTCACCGGCAAGGGTGGGATTGGAATGTCAACAACCTGCAAGCCGTAGAGCGCGATCAATGCATTGCGGCTATGCCGGCGAGGAATCGAAGAGACGACCGCAACATTTTCGACAGAGCGCTCGCCGCCGCGAAAGGTAATGTTATGACCTTTGCTGTCAGGCTTGAGGATGGTGAAGCGGTTATCGATCAACGATTTTCCACTATCAAACTTTGCGGTGACACGGGCAATCTCAACGGTTCCGTGTTCGGCGACAAGATGGAATGCCACGAAGCGGCCGGGCAAATTGGCGGTATCGAAATCTGCTTTCAACACGTCGGCTTCAACTGTCCTGCTGCCGATTTTTATCCAAATCGGTTTTCCTGGTACGACCTGCTTTTGTGCGCCTATGTTTATAGGATCGGAGAAGGCTTTTTCAGCTCGCACGTTGGTCGTGCCAAGGGTGAGAGCAGCCAGTGCGATCATCACGGCCGTGCTTTTGGTCACCGGTTTGAGCGTCATCGATGTGTACCCTTGCGATTTCAAACGTGAATTGTTGGCGTGTTGCAGGAGACTATTGAAGTGACCAGGGCGGCTTACATCGCGGCAGTCGATACAAGTCAACGTCAATTGCCATCATTCGATTAAAGCGTTGTTTTTGCACACATGCCCTTTGAAAGGGGTTAATGCAGTTGGCTGGAGCATACGGCCCAGCATGGGTTGGCCAGACACTGGCGACCCTGGGGTGCAGGCGGCAAGGACGTATTTGCCTGAAATAAATTTTGCTTCAGGAATTTGATGATGGGCTTTTATTTTGCGGCAGGCTGGGATCTCACTCCCATTATTCTGGGATGCGGCGCGCAAAGGAAAGCCCGCGGCCGGGGGGGACGGACCGCGGGCATAAGCCGTGTGTCTCCGGGGGGAAGGACGACGACACGACGTGCAATTAGCATATCGCGAAAGACGTCGAATTATCAAGGTTTGCGATGCGAAAGCAATTTTGAACGTGAATGAATTATTAAGTACCGCATGGTGAATTTGCTAAAGCGCGGCACGAATTTCACTGTTCGCTCTTTTGCAATTTAAGTTCCTGACTTTGTTTATGTCATTCTCGGCAAAGCTGCTGCGTATTTCCGTGCGGAATGTATCGAACTTTTTTCTGTGCTCGGGAACGTCGTAGGCGGTTACTTCCAACCGTAGTCGATCGGTGTGATCCACAACTGCGCACCCCCGATAGGGGTTTCCGCGGCTTTGCCTGAATAGCCAATCGTGTTGTCCGCTCCATCAATGCCGAGGGTGTCGTCTTCGCGCAGTTTCAATCCCTTGGCATCAACGGCTTGGTTTCCGTCGATCCATACCCGTACGGTACCGTCGGCAGAGCCTGGGTTGTTGAGGGTCACTTCCTGTTCAATTGTCATCCATTGTCCAGGCTGCATCTTTATTGGTTTGAGCCGGTTGAGAGCTAATGACCCTCGATCGGAAACCGGTTTTGCAAGTGCCATGATTATGGCCTCACCTTTCTTGCTCCAAACCGGGCGAACCAACAGGCTTTGTTCGCTGGTCAGGCCGGTGCGGTCTGGTGAGGGTCCGCCGAAGATGCCCGGGAGCACGCCAGCTGCGGAAAAATCGAAGTCCGCAGGTAGCTTCACCGAATATCTGATGCAGCCCGAGCGTGCGTCCTGGCCACCGTCCGGACGCCAGCTGAAATGTACGCCAACCGCAGCATCAGAATCGCTGTCCGCTCGTCCGAGGCTGACCTGTAACACGCGAGGCGCTGGTCCATTGTCGGCGTTCACGATGCGCGTATTTTGCATCAGGCCTTGTTCCTGCGAACCAGCAAGTGCCTGTAGTTCGATCATCGATAACGGGAGGCCGTCGGAACTCTCCAGCGCAAAACGCACTGCGTTAGGATAGTTGGCGATGCAGCCTGTGGGTACTTCTGTGAAGTAGCGGTACGATATGAAGAGATAGCCGGTGAGGACGATTGCCGCAGCGCCCACCCAATAATTGACGATTTTGTCGACTGAAGCTTTCTTCTTCATGTGTTCCTCACTCGCCGTGTAGAGCGTGAAAGCGCTTGGTTGGGGTGACTTACAACCCAATTTTCATCTTTGTTATCAATTCGAGCTGAATGAACCGCTAACGCTGGCTACAGGGCCATGTCCGGTGAGAAATAAAAATGGGCGGCATTGCTGCCACCCATGATCTTGCGTGTGCAACCCAATTGCTTTGTTGGGGGCTGAACCGCTTCACACTTCAGCAAAACATGCTGTCTTGTTTCTCGCCGTCTTTTTCACGCTGAACCGCAATAAGAGCGACACTCAGCGTTTGGCCCAAACCTCAACGGTGGCGCGCTCGGTGTTCTTTGCGTCCCGGTCAAAAAAGCGCGAGCGGAAGCGCCCCTCAGCTTCCGTGATGATTTTTGCGCCTCCGCCGATTTCCACTGGACCCCAGCCGACGTTGGGTTCGACCTTGGCGCGGCCGGCGTCGAATTTTTGCGACGTACCGTCAGCGAAATACAAGGTGACATAATCGAGTGTTATGTCGCGTCCGCGTGTCGTCACGCGAAAGCGGGAGAAGCCACGTTTGTGTTCGCGAACCGGCGAGCGGTCGGTATCGAAGCCGACGAAACCGGCTGTCGTTCCGGTTGTCAGGCGCACCCACCCTTCATTGAAGAGTTCCGATTCCTCGTCGATCCACTTTTCAGAAACCTCACCCCAGACTTCGACGTTGGCAAAGGCCGTAATGCCTTCGCGCTTCTTGTAGGTGATGTCGATTGTGTCAATGAACCGGTCGCCTTCCAGGCTGATGGCTTGCGTCCGGTAGCCGGCAGGTATCGGCCCGGCGTAGGGCAGTTCAATAGGGTCTCCTTTTGCAAAGGTTACCTTGAGGTCGACGAGATCAATGTCGTGGCCAAATACGCAAAGCCGGATTTTGTCGAATTTGCCAGCGTTGGAACCGATTGACAGGCTGTCACGATCGTTTCCAAATCCCACATTGGCGCGGCGCAGGAGCAGGCTGCCCTCGCCGACGCAACGGGTTTCCGACAGTGCTTTTGTCGATTCGATAGCGATCTTGGGTGGCTGTTCGGGAGCTGTTGGCTCGGTCGCATCGGTTTCAGTATTGCCTGGGACAGGTTGGGCCGGTGTGGCGGTTCTTTTTTGGGAAGGACGTTGCGCGCGGGCAGCCCCGGGGCCTTGTTCGCCGTAAACTGCAAGCACTGCGGGTTGGGTTGCAGTTCTGGCCTTGTAGGTGATGACCAGCTTATCGACGAACTTGTTGGGGCGAGATGCATCAATCGGGCGTGTGCGTTCGCCGCGTTTCAGGTCGATCCTGCGGCTCTCATCATGAACTGTACCGTCGGCGTAGTGCACCTTCACATTGGTGATGATGATGTTGGCGCCGCGGTTATAGATCCGGATTGGCCCAAATGATCCCGGTACGCGCTCGGTATCGATGGTAACCTGGCCATCCCGCAGGTCGACCTCGGTGAACGCCATTTCAACGAGCTTGCCGTTGCGGTTCTGGGCGCGAACCTCAATCGGTGAAACAGTTGTGGTGCAGATAAAGGATATTGCGGCCAATGCGATTGCAAGCGACCTTAGGTGCATGACGAAACTCCACAGAAACTGCGCTAATATTGTGCGGGTACTTCTAGATCGCGTTCACTTTTCACGGAATCGCGCACGCGCTCTATTTTCTTTCATTTCTCGCCGTGTTCTTCACGCCGAACCGCGTACACTTCGGCTGAACATGCTTTAGAGCAACTCTGAGGCGGGAAGAATGCGGATCAATGGCCGTTTTGCGGAAGGCTGTCGCTGGAGGTGCAATTCGGCAACAGGAATGCTCCTACACTTCAATACGTTGGAGTTGTCGGCTGATTCAACCCTCTCTTCCAAGGCAGGCTCCGTTCAATGACTTATTCAACATCGGCAAAGCAATTCAATGATATCAAGGGTGCGGTGCCGGACACGGTTCTCGCCATACTGAGGCAGCGGTTTGCCGGCCGGGCGGAAACCGGTGCAGAGCTTTGCCGCCAGCATGCCAACACCGTTACATGGCTGGAAAACCAGGCGCCAGACGTGGTGGTGTTTGCAGAAGCCGCGAACGATGTTGCAGACCTCATGATGATTGCTGGCGAACATCGCGTGCCGGTGATTGCATTTGGGGGCGGCACCTCGCTTGAGGGGCAGGTCAATGCACCGCAGGGCGGCATCTCACTCGACCTGTCGCGCATGAACCGGATCTTGGCGGTGCATGAGGGAGATCTCGACGCCACCGTTGAGGCTGGCGTGACCCGTGTTCAGCTTAATACGTATCTTCGCGATACCGGATTGTTTTTTCCAGTGGATCCGGGTGCGGAAACGGCAACGCTTGGCGGCATGGCTGCGACGCGCGCTTCAGGCACCAACGCCATGCGGTACGGCACCATTCGTGACAATGTTGTTTCGCTAACGGCTGTGCTGGCGGATGGGCGCATTGTGAAGACGGGAGGACGGGCGAGGAAATCTGCGGCTGGCTATGACCTCACGCACTTGTTGATTGGCACGGAAGGAACGCTTGGCATCATCACTGATTTGACGGTGCGGCTGTATGGCATTCCTGAACAGAGCATCGTGGCGACCTATGCTTTTCCCTCGATCGCGGCTGCGGCAGAAGTCACGATGCTGGCCATGCAGATGGGGGGGCTTGCGCTGGCCCGGATCGAACTTCTTGACGCCCTGCAAATGCAGGCGATCAACAGCTATTCCAAACTCGACTTTGAACTCACACCGACACTGTTTGTCGAATTCCACGGCACGGCCGCTGCGCTCAAGGAGCAAATGGAAACGTTCCATGAAATTGCCAGCGATGCGGGCGGCTTCAATTTCAAGAAGGCTGAGCGCGAGGAAGAGCG
>JBKEAX010000621.1:0-3181 GCA_047972825.1 Hyphomicrobiaceae bacterium
CCTTTGCGCTGATCCAGGAAATCCGGCAATGGTTCGACGGTTCGCTGCTGCTGTCAGGCGCGATCGCGACGGGCCGCGCGGTGCTGGCGGCGCAGGTCATGGGCGCCGATCTGGCCTATATTGGCAGCCCTTTCATCGCCACCGCCGAGGCGAATGCCCAGCCGGATTACAAGCAGATGATCGTCGAAAGCGGCGCGATGGATATCGTCACCTCGTCGCTGTTCACCGGGGTTTCGGGGAACTACCTTGCCCCCTCGATCCGCAATGCGGGGCTGGATCCGGACAACCTGGAGCACGCCGATCCCTCCTCGATGGATTTCGGCGGCGCCAACAAGCCCAAGGCCTGGAGCCAGATCTGGGGCTGCGGCCAGGGCATCGGCGCGGTGCATGAGGTGGTGCCGGCCGGGGCGCTGGTGGACCGGCTGGCGGGGGAATACGCGGATGCGAAGCGGTTCGTAGTGGGGATGTGAAGGGCGGGTTTGAGCCCACTTTACCGAATGCTGCACATTGTTTGAACGACAGCTTTCAAGACTGGTGGCCTGCTCAGCCCTCATTCCGCAGCGACACCCGGGCGAGGCTGCATGTCTGCCGCAACCAGTGCGACAAAAGCCCTAGCCAATTCACTGCCATCATCAGCTATTCGGATATGGGTGAGCGGCAATTTCGGAAGACCGTACTTCGATGGTGCCTCGACCAGATCGCGATCAGCAAGAGACTGCGGGAGAGCGGCCACTGCAAGATCAGCCCGGATCGCTGCAACCTGTCCCATTGACGTGTCACTCGAATAGGCAACGCGGTAAGTTCGGCCTGCAGACTGTAGCGCGTCCAATGCGGCATCACGCCAGGCGCATCCCGGCTCTGCCACGGCAAGGGGAAGCGGGGCCTGCTCAGCGGCGCGTCCGCCATTCAGAACGAGCCATTTCAGCGGTTCCGAGAACAGGTCCTGCGCCAGTATTTCTGATGGCCCGATATCATTGAACAGGGCGAGATTGACCGTTCCTTCTGCGATGCCACTGAGTACCGCTTCGCTCGTCCCCAGCCTAACGTCCACGTGAATGCCGGGATGAATGTCGGCCAGACGCTGTAGCAAGCCGGGCACAAGGGTCACGCCAAGATCATGCGGCGCGGACAGACTGAGACGACCCACGAGCGGCGATTGCTGATAAAGAGCAAAAGTTTCGTCATTCAGCCCCAACAGGCGGCGGGCCTGTCCAAGCAACGTCCTGCCATGATCCGTCAGTGCGACATGACGCGCATCCCGTTCCAGCAAACGGACGCTAAGCATGTCTTCGAGCTTGCCTATCTGGAGGCTGACGGCCGACGGAGATTTATGGACCCGATCAGCAGCGCGGCGGAACGACCCGGTGTCACAGATGGCGACAAAGCTGCGGAGGGCGTCCAGATTGAGCGTCCGGTTCGCCGCCTCACCGCCAGCCGCAATATCCATTGTTGAGTTATCCTGAATCATACCGTTACTATGTATCGTTTTTCTCAATATAGCACAACGCCTATCCTCCAAGCATCATGGAAGGAGAGATGGCATGTCGATCATATCGCGGAATATCTTGTCGGGTCTTGGCTGGGCAGCCCTGGCGATCACAGTCTGGTCGGGATCATTGGTGATGCTTCGGCTTGGTGTGACGACGAGCCTGAACGCCTACGATCTGACTATGCTGCGGTTCGGCGTGGCCGCACTGATCCTTGTGCCTGTCGCTGTCGGGCGGGGCCTCGGAGCCAACCGACCGGAGTTGACCAGTATCATTGCCATGGTGGTCATGTTTGGTGCGCCCTATGTGTTGTTGATTGCCTTGGCCATGAAAACCGCACCGGCTTCGGCGGCGGGAGCGCTCAATCCGGGGGTGATGGCCATCGCTTCTGTTCTTTTGGGGCGGATGATCTTTGGCGACAGGATCGGGATGGCGCGCCTGACCGGCTTGGTGGTGACAACGACAGGGATTGTCCTGTTCACGCGGACTGGTGGAGCCGTTACGACCGGACATGTTATCCTGATCGGGACGGGCATAATGTGGGCAAGCTATGCTCTGATCGTTCGTCGCGCCGCCATTCCGGCGCTGAATGCCACTGCCATCGTTGCGGTCGGATCAGCGGTCTTATACCTGCCCGTCTATCTGGCTGCTTTGCCCAAACAGATTCTCTCGGCTCCGATGGAGGATGTGTTGATCCAAGCCGGGTTTCAGGGCGTTCTTGTCAGCGTCGTCGCGATCTATGCCTTCAACCGGTCCGCTGAGTTGTTGGGACCCGTCGCCGGAGCCACCCTTCCCGCGCTCATTCCAGTGGCAACGCTCGGCCTTGGAGTCGTTGTTCTTGGCGAAACCGCCGGAGCAGGCGAGTTCGCATCGGCGATTTTGGTCACTACGGGGTTGGCCCTGATCCTCGTCGGAAAGCCAGCGATGCGCTGGCTATCAACCCACATCCCCCGTGGTTTCATAGGGAAGCGACCTCCCCAAGGCCAACAAACCAGCCGTTGAAGTTGGTGCGGCGAAGGACGGCAATGTCCGCTTTGCCGCCGCTCGTGACCTTTGAGAATGCTGCACCGGGGGCCGAATGGCAAGTTCGGGGAAGCTGCATCGCAGCGTCGCGCCCCCGGCGAGTGTCTGCACAGGGCCGGTCACGACTGTGCTCGCGAGCCTTCTGAAGAGGTTGACGGGCCGCCCAGCAGCCACCTTAGACCATAGCCACGCAAGCTCCTGTGCCCCCGCGCGTCGGGTCGCCTTAGTGAACCAAAAGGCAAACCTTCCTGAAACGCCAAATAACTTTGAAATTTCACGAAGACTTGCTTTGTTCATGTCCCGAATCATGAACGATTGCTGGGTTTCGCGCCAGCGATTTTTTGACGATTGCCTTTCGTTTCATCCAATGCCGTGTCGCCTTGTCAGACAAAGAACGCCCGCTATCGCCCCGGTCGATCCTTGGCAGCGTTGGATTTTAGGGCTGATATGGTCCGATCCTGTTGCGCAAAGAATGGCGCAGCAGGCTGGTCAATGGCAGGTGAAAGAAGAAAAGCAGCGTGTAGGAAGGTAAAGGGCAAGCACGGCTGCGACCCACAGGACGTCGAACTGGCCAGCAGCAGATTCTATTCCATCACATATCCGAGCGCGCGGTAGCCCGTTCGCCGCTTGGCAGCCATCCGCGCAAGCACAGGGACTGCGCTGTCGACATA
>JBKEAX010000414.1:0-1962 GCA_047972825.1 Hyphomicrobiaceae bacterium
ACGGTTCTCAGCCACGACACGCTAGAGGAAGCCGTCTGCCATCGCCTTGCTCGTCGTCTCGACAATGCAGATGTGGATATTCACCTGATCCTGCGGCTGTTCCAGAAGGTACTCGATCGAAACCCTGACCTGGGCACCATATTCCGCGCAGACTTGGGAGCTGTCCGTGATCGCGATCCAGCCTGCAATCGCTACATTGAGCCATTGCTTTATTTCAAGGGCTTCCATGCGGTCACCACGCACCGCTTCGCGCATGAGCTGTGGAAGCAGGGGAACCGTGATTTTGCCTTCTTCCTGCAGAGCCTAGGCTCCCAGATCTTCGCGGTTGACATCCACCCCGCGGCCCGTTTCGGCATGGGCATCATGCTGGACCATGCGACAGGCTTTGTCGTCGGCGAAACGGCTGTGACGGGAGACAACTGCTCATTCCTGCATGGCGTGACCCTGGGCGGCAGCGGCAAGGAAACGGGTGATCGCCACCCCAAGCTTGGCAACAACGTGCTGATCGGGGCTGGCGCCAAGATCCTTGGTAACCTCAATGTTGGCAATTGCTCGCGTATTGCCGCAGGGTCAGTGGTGCTATCGGACGTCCCCGACAACACCACTGTTGCCGGCGTGCCGGCCAAGGTGGTAGGCCCTGCTGGTTGCTCTGAGCCAGCACGAACAATGGATCAGGGCCTGAGCACAGACCAAAGGGGCGGCAAAGACTGAAGCCCTCTTGTTTGGGATAGGCCCAAGATTTTCGCTACGTTTTCAGTGCGGTTTGCTGAGGTAAGCGCGCGCCTGCATGGAAGCGTATCAATCCCCGAAAACGGAGTTTTTTGACGTGACCAAGGATGAACTGACCCGCCTTGAAACCTATTTGCGGAAAACGTTTGGAGCGACAAGCCTGGAGGTGCGGCCGCAGCCTAAAAAAACGGACATGGCAGAAATTTTCATCAATGGAGATTTCATCGCCACGCTTTATCGCATCGATGAAGACGGCGAGGTTGAATACCAACTGCAAATGGCCATCCTGGAAATGGATCTTGAAGAAGCGTGATGCAGCCCTCTCAACGCGCTCTATTTTTTTATTTTAGCATGTTCAGTCGAAGTGTACGCGGTTCGGCGCGAAGAACACCGCGAGAAACAAAAAGAAAATAGAGCGCGTTCGCTATTCCGTGAAAAGTGAACGCGCTCTAGGTATTCCAGGAGGGAGGCCCTTATGACCTGCTACGCGCTTGATGGCACTGGTGTGCGCACGCCCGAGAACGGGCGGTTCTGGATCGCGCCCAATGCAGTCGTCATTGGCAATGTGGAGTTGGAGGAGGATGCCAGCGTGTGGTTTGGCACTTCCATTCGAGGTGACAACGAACCCATCCGCATTGGCGCGCGTTCCAATGTCCAGGAAGGGTGTGTGCTGCATACCGACCCGGGCTTTCCAATGACCATCGGGCCCGATGTCACGGTCGGACATATGGTGATGCTGCACGGGTGCACGATTGGTGCAGGTGCTCTGATCGGCATCGGTTCAATCATTCTCAATGGCGCGGAAATTGGTGAGGGTGCGTTGATCGGCGCCAACACGCTCGTGCCTGAGGGAAAGAAGATTCCGCCACGCTCCATGGTTTTGGGCTCGCCGGGGCGTGTGGTGCGTGAATTAACGCCAGACGACATTGAAAAGTTCAGCTCCACAGCTGGCCATTACGTTAAGAACTGGCAGCGCTTCAAGGCTGGTTTGAAGCAACAAGATTTGTAGGCAGCCAGGGTCCGGACCCTAAGGGTCAAGTCCGCCCAATGGCGGACCGATCCGGCTTTGAGCCGTAATCTGAAGCCACCGGCTCTAGCCGGTGGTTGTTCACAATACTTTCAAACTGAACCTGGGCAGATATCAGAGAAGGGCGCCTTTGGGGTTGGTGTCAGGCGTCTTGATGCGGTGCTTTGTCCCGGGCAATGCCAGTTTCTTCGTTCAGCCAAGCCCAT
>JBKEAX010000037.1:0-4525 GCA_047972825.1 Hyphomicrobiaceae bacterium
CAGTACACTGACCGCTGCGAAAAGATGGCTGGTGGCCGCCTGAAATTCGACCTTTTGCCCGCTGGCGCCGTCGTAAAGGCGTTCGAGGTACAAAATGCTTGCCACACCGGCGTGCTTGATGCAGGCCACCAAGTCAGCGCATATTGGTACGGCAAGAACAAAGCCGCATCGCTGTTCGGCACCGGGCCGGTTTTTGGTTGCGACGCCACGCAGATGTTGGCCTGGATCCAGTCTGATGAAGGCAAGGCGCTCTACAAGGAGCTGACGCAGGACATACTTGGTCTCGACATCGTTGGCTTCTTCGCGATGCCCATGCCAACACAGCCGCTCGGCTGGTTCAAGAGGGAGATCAAGTCGGCTGACGACATGCAAGGCTTGAAATTCCGCACTGTCGGCCTCGCTACCGAGATTATGCAAGGTATGGGACTGAAGGTCACGCAGCTCCCCGGCGGCGAAATCATCCCTGCTCTGGAACGTGGCGTCATTGAAGCATTCGAGTTCAACAACCCCACCTCCGACCGTCAATTCGGTGCACAAAACGTATCCAAGGACTACATGCTTGGTTCATATCACCAAGCCGCCGAGTTCTTCGAAATCCTCTTTAATAAACGCAAGTTCGAATCGCTCCCCGCCGAACTCCAGGCAATTCTTGAGCACGGGGCAGAAGCTGCCTCAACAGCCAACTACGGTCTGGCACTCGACCGCTACTCTGCCGACCTCCAGGGCTTGATCAAGGAAGATGGTGTGAAGGTTCACCGGACGCCCAAGTCCGTCATGGAGGCACAGCTGAAGGCCTGGGACACAGTGCTTGAAAAAGCGACGAAGGATCCATTCTTCAAAAAAGTCGTTGATAGCCAGAAGGCCTGGGGCGAACGTGTCGGGTACTACTACATCACCAACGCAGCCGACTATCCGCTGGCCTACAACCACTACTTCCCTGGCAAGCTGAAGGAAGGCTAGTTGCTGGATCGGCAGTTAGAATAACATCATGCATGGGCGGCCCGGTGCCGCCCATGCTGCACCCAGATCGACACCGACAGGGAAGTGCGCAGTGCGATCCTTCATTTTTACTATCGATAAGTTCTCGCAATGGGTTGGCCATGCTTTCGCATGGTGCATCATGGCCATGACCTTCGGCGTCGGATACGAAGTGTTCGTGCGCTACGTCCTGCGTGATCCCACGTCCTGGGCCTTCGACCTCTCTTACATGATGTACGGCACACTCTTCATGATGGGCGGCGCCTACACCCTGTCGCGCGACGGACACGTACGCGGCGACGTCTTCTACCGGCTGTGGCCAGTGAGGGTTCAAGCCACAATCGAACTGACCCTCTACATCTTCTTTTTCTACCCTGCAGTCCTCGCACTGATCTTTGCGGGCTGGGAATTCGCCAGCGAAAGCCTTCGCTACAAGGAAGTCTCCGTATGGAGTCCAGCCAACGTGCCGATCTTCCACTTCAAGATGATCATTCCAGCCGCTGGCATACTCCTGTTCATTCAGGGTTTGGCCCAGGTAGCGCGCTGCATACTCTGCCTGAGGGAAAATCAATGGCCCGAAAAAATTTCTGACGTTGAGGAAACCGAGACGATGGTTCTGCACCAGGCCGAAGACCGCGCCGAAATTGCATCCGAACTGGCTAACAGCAGCAAGGGGAGCACCCGATGACCGACCCGCAAGTCGCCATCATGATGCTGGCCCTGTTCATTTTCGTCATTCTTTTAGGATATCCGATCGCCTTCACGCTTATGGCGATGGGCGTCGGTTTTGGCTACTACGCCTATTACGACCCTGAACGTATGCAGTCGATATTCGACAACCGAATATTCGACCTGTTCGTCAACCAGACCTATTCGGTCATGTCGTCAGACGTTTTGACCGCCGTGCCCTTGTTTTTATTTATGGGCTACATCGTCGAACGCGCCAATATCGTGGACCGGCTGTTCACCACACTGCAGGTTGCAGCACGCCGCGTGCCTGGCTCGATGGCTGTCGCGGCACTGGTCACATGCGCGCTGTTTGCCACCGCAACGGGAATTGTGGGCGCAGTCGTTACGCTCATGGGCCTGCTCGCATTTCCGCAGATGCTTCGTGCGCGTTATGATACGTCCTACGCGGCAGGCGTCATCTGCGCCGGCGGTTGCCTTGGAATTCTAATTCCGCCCTCGATCATGCTGATCGTTTACTCGGCAACCACCAACGTTTCCGTTGTAAAACTCTATGCCGGCGCGTTCTTCCCAGGCTTCATGCTGGCTAGTCTCTACATGCTGTACGTCATTGTCCGCGCAAGCCTGAACCCGAGCCTTGCCCCGCCGCCGCGTGAAGAAGACATACCTCGGATGTCTACGTTGCAGATGACCGGCATGGTCATCACATCGTTCGTCCCGCTGGCTGCACTCATCTTGTCGGTTCTTGGCGCCATCCTTTTCGGTCTGGCAACCCCATCGGAAGCGGCCGCTGTCGGTTCGCTGGGCGGTCTTCTGCTCGCCGCACTATACCGCTCGCTGACATGGGATCGTTTGAAGGAAAGCGTCTATTTGACGGTACGCACGTCCGCGATGGTCTGCTGGCTCTTTGTCGGCTCGTGGACGTTCTCGTCCGTCTTTTCCTACCTCGGCGGCGAACATCTGGTGAAGGATTTCGTCCTATCCCTCAACCTGTCGCCAATCACATTCCTCATTCTCACCCAGATCATCATCTTCCTGCTTGGATGGCCGTTGGAATGGTCGGAGATCATCATCATCTTCGTCCCGATCTTCCTGCCGCTGCTGCCGCACTTCAACGTTGATCCGCTGTTCTTCGGAGTCTTGATTGCACTCAACCTGCAAACGTCATTCCTGACGCCACCAATGGCCATGGCGGCCTACTACCTGAAAGGTATAGCGCCACCGCATGTGCAGCTTACCCAGATATTCAAGGGCTGCATGCCCTACTTGGCCATGGTGCTGATCTCGATGGTATTGCTCTACATCTTCCCCGGCATCGCCCTTTTCCTGCCCGAGTATTTCTATGGCAAGTGACCGGCTCAAAGCCGCCTCAGGCAACGCACTCGCAGATCTGGGTGTTGCAGCCGCGGCAAAAGAAATTGCGTCTGGACGAGTGACATCCGAAGCGCTGGTCGCTGCGTGCCTGGAACGCATTGCGGCCCTCGACCCTGATATCGGCGCGTTCTCCTGGTGCGATCCGGCCCACGCCCTCGAACAGGCAAGGCAAGCCGACCGCTGGCGCAACAGCGGCAACGGCTGTGGCCCGCTGCACGGGGTCCCCATCGCCATCAAGGATATTATCGACACAGCCGATATGCCGACTGAAAACGGCTCACCGGTTTATTCCGGACGCCGTCCAGGACAGGATGCGCAGTGCGTAGCCGCGCTGCGCTCGGCAGGCGCCGTGATCCTCGGCAAGACGGTGACGACCGAACTGGCACTGCTGACACCGTCAAAAACCAGGAACCCGGCTGCGCCCGGCCATACCCCCGGCGGATCGTCCGCAGGTTCCGCAGCCGCCGTCGCAGCAGGCATGGTTCCCGCCGCGCTCGGCAGCCAGACCGCAGGTTCAGTCCTGCGGCCCGCGTCCTACTGCGGCGTTTATGGCTACAAGCCAACGCTTGGCTTGATCTCCCGGCGGGGCGTCCTGATGCAATCCCACACGCTCGACACGCTTGGGGTTCTGGCACGTTCGGTGGAGGACGCAGCGCTACTGGTCGATGCCATGTCGGCCCAAGACCCCGAAGACCCCGTAAGCTATCTCCGAAGCCAGCCCAACCTGGCCGGTATCGCTGCCTCAGAACCGCCAACGGAACCTGTGCTCGCGTTCCTCAATACACCAGCCTGGGCCGACGCTGACCCGCGCATGCATGAGGCTTACTCGGAACTTGCCAGCGCCCTGGGAGGTGTACTGGAGGAAATCGACGCGCCAATCCTCGCCGACATCATGGAATGGCAGCGCATCGTCCAACTCGCAGAGAATGCAGCTTACTACGGAGCTCTGCTCGACAAACATGCCGATCAGCTTTCGCCCGGCCTTCGCGAGCGGTTGACTGCGGGAAGCGCCGTGCCGGTGCGCACTTACCTCGAAGCGATTGCAGCGCGCGACCAAGCCTATGCAAAGATTGCCCAACTGTTTAACCGTTACACAGCAATCCTGACACCACCCGCGCCCGGCCCCGCCCCGCTGTTGGAAGAAGGCATAACCGGATCACCAATTTTCAACGGTCTTTGGACCTACCTGGGCATGCAAGCAATTTACATCCCCCTGCTCGAAGTGGATGACTTGCATCTCGGCGTTCAATTGGTCGGACTGAGAATGGATGAAGGCAGATTGTTGAGAACAGAAAGTTGGGTTGAAACGCATCTGGCCAGTGCCGCAGCATAGCAACCCGTTTTAGGCTTGGTTGCGGTCAAAGGAAAAGAACGCAACGCCAATGTGGAAGGAAAGCCAGCAAATGTACGACAAGGTCGTAGCTATCTTCGCTTTTGCCTTATTCGCTGGGTTTCTTACCATTCTCGGCATTTGGGTAGAAAGCAC
>JBKEAX010000093.1:0-21164 GCA_047972825.1 Hyphomicrobiaceae bacterium
TTTCCGGCACTTAAACGCCCCTTAATGCAATTTCTGTAGATTTTCAGGGCTTGAATGCGATGCGCCCACTCCGGCGTTCCCACTCCTGGAGCAGTCGTTGACATATGAAACCATCCCTGCACGGACACGCCCTTCCCGGAGGCGCTCTGGCGCAACGCGCTATTACCAACATTGGTGAGATTGGTCTGGGGCGCTGGTTGTTCGAGGCCTGGCGCCGAAGAGTGGTGCTGCCGCTCCTTTCCTGGCCGCATAGGCCAATGAAGGGCAGCAGTGCTCTGATCGCAGAACTTGCCGGCCAGCGCGGACTTGAGATTGGCGGTCCGAGCCGCTTTTTCCGCAAAAGTGCGCAATTGCCTCTCTACCCAGCAGTGCGCGCGCTCGACAACTGCAATTTTTCTGACGAAACCGTTTGGGAAGGGGCACTTCAGGAAGGTGACTTCGCAATTGATGATCGCATTGTCGGACGCCAATACATTTGCGAGGCGACGCAGGTCGACAAGCGGCTTAATGATCAAAGCTACGACTTTATTCTATCCAGCAACTGCCTTGAGCATGTCGCCAACCCTTTGAAAGCGGTTGAGGCGTGGCTATCCGTCCTTCGTCCGGGAGGGAGACTCATCGTCGTGGTGCCGAACAAGGCCAGCAATTTCGATCGGTTGAGAGCGGTGACATCATTTGCACATCTGGTGCGCGACTATGAAGACGATGTTGGCGAGGATGACCGGGCCCATTTCGGCGACGTTCTTGAAAACACCGACCTGCGGCTGACCTCAAAGCGCGCTGTCAGCGGTTTGGCCGACTTTCGCGAGCAGGTCTTGCAGAATGCCCATTTGAGGTGCGTGCACCATCATGTCTTCGATGCAAAGCTGCTTGGGGAAATAGCTGGCCACTTTGGTCTTGCCGACATTCACGTGACAAACGTTGGCACGGATTTTGTGCTGGTCGCCCGGACCAAGAGCATCAATGATAGTTCAGGCCCAGCCAGATCATAGTGTTCCGGCCTCAAGCCATACGCCCAATTTCAATGTGATGAATGGTGCGGTCGAGAAGACTCGAACTTCCACGGGTTGCCCCACAGCGACCTCAACGCTGCGCGTCTACCAATTCCGCCACGACCGCTTACCATTGCGTCACGGCCACACCATGTTGCATAAACATGCCGGAGCCTGTGAGCACCAGCCTTCAGGTGAAGACCAGTTGAGGCCGCTCACCTAACAGAGCCCGCGTGTTATGGCAAGCGCCAATGGCGATGTGGGCCCAATTTCACACGTGGCTGAGACAGCGGACGCAAACAACGGAAATTGCTGCCGCAGACGAGGGATCAGACAAATGCGGCACCGGATTGGGAAAGTAGCCATCTAGATCGCGTTCACGTCTCACGGAATCGCGAACCCGATCTAATTTCTTTTATTTCTCGCCATGTTCTTCACGCCGAACCGCGTACACTTCGGCTGAACATGCTCTATTGAAAAAAACGATAAGGGCTCGCTAAACCGCATTTGCTGCATCCTTAAAGGTCTCAGAAATGGCCCCACGCCCAATGAGCGAACCATGAGCTCACCTCACGTCAATGCACTGCCACCCATCAATTGGTGCATCTCCGACACTTCTGTCGCGTATGACGCGGCGCTCTCCTTTATGCGCGCGCGTGTCAAGGCCATTGCCGATGGTGAGGCGGCCGAGATGATCTGGCTCCTGGAGCATCCGCCTTTGTATACCGCCGGCACCAGTGCCAAACACGACGACCTGCTCGAACCCGATCGCTTTCCCGTTCACGTTGCAGGCCGCGGAGGGCAATACACCTACCACGGTCCTGGACAACGGGTTGTCTACGTTATGATCGACGTCAAGCGGCGGTTCGGTGATGTGCGTGCCTTCGTCCACGTTCTGGAGCAGATCGTCATTGAGACGCTTGCAGCCTTCAACATCAAGGGAGAGGTGCGCAAAGACCGGGTAGGTGTGTGGGTGGCCCGGCCGGAGCGTGGCCCCGGTGTCGAAGACAAGATTGCAGCAATCGGGATTCGTCTCACTCGCTGGATCAGCATGCATGGGCTGAGCATCAACATCGATCCTGACCTTGAGCATTTCAGCGGCATCGTCCCATGCGGGATCATGGAACATGGCGTCACGAGTTTTCACGACCTTGGTCATCTGGTGACGCTTGCCGAAGTCGACATGGAACTCAGACAGGCCTTTGAAGGTGCGTTCGGCACACTCCAAACAGCAGCAGACCCGATGGCAAAATAAACCTGCCAGGGCAAATTCCAGTTGCGCAGGGCGGTCAGCAGGCCGGATGCTGGAAAATATATATACAGCCCGGCTCGCCAAGAACCTGTAGGCAAGCCGGGCTGTGTTGTTGTTCAAAGTTCAGGGATCTTTGCGCAGCAGCGGGCCAACATATGAAGCGTGGGCCTGACCGCGACAGAGCTTTACCTCCGTTCCGGCGCCTCAGCGGGGGGAACCTGCGGCGCCAACCCTGTATTCTCCCTTTCATAGTAGATAAAGCCGTCCTCTATCGAAATCCGTTCGGTCCCTTCCAGGCGGTAGGACACGTCCTTCTCCTCGCGAAGACGGACGACACACCCGGCTGGACAGAAGTCGGACCAAGCCTCGTTTGGCTCTAAAGTGCGATTTTTATCACTGCCGCCTGACGTTACCCAAACCGTGTGCTCGGTGGCATCCCGGTTCGTAAGCGTTGCCGCGGATGCCCCCTGCGCAAGCAGTAGAGCGGGCAAAACCACCATGCTGGGGACGATGAATGCGGCAGCTGCGATGCTCATTGAGATCGCACGCGCACGGCTTTCTGACTGGAGCACAGGATCTATCAGCGCTTTGCAGCCTTCTTCGCGGCGGGTTTCTTTTTTGCAGCTGTCTTGCGAACGGCCTTCTTCTTGGCTGCCGTCTTGCGAGCGACCTTCTTCACGGCCTTCTTTGCCGTCTTGCGCGCTACTGGCTTCTTCTTGGCAGCTTTCTTTGCAACCGCCGCCTTGCGTGCCACCGGCTTCTTCTTCGCTGCAACCTTGCGTTTGGCTGCGACCTTGCGCTTGGCTGGTGCCTTCTTGGCAGCAGGCTTTTTCTTCGCTGCCTTCTTAGCCGTCGTCTTGGCTTTCATGGAACTCGTTCCTTTTACTGTGAAGCCCTCATCGTCGTGACGCATTGTCGAACGACATCCACGGGCGATGCACTCGACACACGTCGAGTCATGCTAAGTGAAATAACAACAACGCAAAGCGCAAACGGATTTTTCTGCTGCGTACTATCGAAGGTTTCGATACATGTGTTGCAACAGACAATGTTTGGTGTACGCGCTCCTAGCTTATCGAAGATGGATATTTCACTCGCACGCACGTTCCTGATGGTTGCTGAAACGGGTAGCTTCATTGAGGCTGCACGCAAGTTGAACGTGACGCAATCGACAGTGTCGGCACGCATCAAAGGCCTTGAGGAACAACTTGGCCGGCCGTTGTTTGAACGCTCAAAGACCGGGGCGGAGCTGACAGGCGCGGGGCAGCAGTTCCAGAAGCACGCATTGGCGCTGGTGCGTGTTTGGCAGCATGCTCAACTCGAAGTGAGCCTTTCAGACCAGCATCGCGACCACCTCGCCATCGGTGCACCGACCAGTTTATGGGATGGCTACCTGATAAAGTGGGTGTCCTGGCTGAGGCACAACATCACCGATATTGCTGTCTCCGCAAGCGCAGGCCTATCGCACGTCCTGACCCAGCGCCTGGTCGAAGGAACGCTTGACCTGGCCGTAATGTACCGGCCTGTGCAGCCGCCCGGATTGACGATCGAGCACCTGTTCGACGAAGAATTCGTGATGGTGACGAGCCAGCGAGGCCCGTTACGACGCACAGCAAGTGATTATGTGTTCATCGATTGGGGGCCGGATTTCAGGCAGGATCATGCCGCTGCCTTCCCGCGCCTCACCAATCCTGGCCTCAACCTGGACCTCGACTCGCTGGGGCTTGAGTACTTCCTGAACAATCCTGCCACGGGCTATTTTCCCGAGCGGCTCGTCTCCCGGTTGATTGCGCGAGGGCGGCTGCGGCGTCCTGCACGAACGCGCAAGTTCGTCTATCCCGTCTACATGGTCTATCCCGAGACGCGCGATCACGAAGCCTTCGAGCCCATACTGGAGAGCTTGCGGCGTCATTCGGAGAAATTTGCATAAAACGCGATAAGCACCGCAGGCTGCCAAGCCCGCGGGCAATTGATGCGACGGTGAAACCTGCCGGAAAGGCCTCTATTCGAACTCTATGATAACCTCGTCAACCGCGAGGCTATCGCCAACCTTGGCTGGTATCTTCTTGACGGTCGCATCGCGCTCGGCACGAAGGATGTTTTCCATCTTCATCGCCTCAACGATCGCCAGAGGATCGCCCGCCTTCACCTCAACGCCTTCTTCAACGTTGATCGCCTTGACTAGTCCAGGCATCGGACAAAGCAGGAACTTTGACATGTCGGCGGCGATTTTTTCCGGCATGATCGCTTCCAACTCGGCTTCACGCAGCGTGAAGACCCGAGCAGATGTATTAATGCCGCGATAAGACAAATCGAAGCCGTTGGCGATCGGGCGCACCTGAATGCAAACATCCTGGTCGCGTACCACGCCTGCCCACACCAGTTCTCCGGGCCACCAGCGCGATGCCAGTTCCAATGTGTCAACGACGGTGCCGTCCTCTTCCAGCATCGAGACCTTAGTTGGGCCATCAAGCCCGCCCTCAACCTGGACATGCTGCAGGGTCTTGCCCAAGGCAACGACCCGGCGACTTGCAAACGCGACCTGGCGCCCGTCCATCTGTTGGGTGATCTGGCGCCGGCGCATGTTGTTCAAATGATCAATGGTGGCTGCCACAGCTGCCAGCACCTTGAGTTCCTCGCCCTCTGGTGCGCGGGGCGTAAACCCTTCTGGAAATTCCTCTGCAATAAACCCTGTCGACAGCTCACCGCTTTGCCAGCGCGGGTGCTGCATGAGTGCTGCCAGGAAGGGAATGTTGTGCTGGATGCCATCGATATAGAACGCATCGAGTGCGGTTGCCTGGACGTCGATTGCTTCCTGGCGGGTGGGCGCGTGGGTAACCAGCTTTGCGATCATGGGATCGTAGTACATTGATATTTCGCCGCCTTCGAAGACGCCGGTATCGTTGCGCACGGTCAAGCCGTCCGAGGTCGAGCCCTCGTTAGGGGGGCGATAGCGGACCAGGCGGCCGATGGAGGGCAGGAAGCCGCGGAACGGGTCCTCGGCATATATGCGGCTCTCCACGGCCCAGCCGTTGAGTTTCACATTGGACTGGGCAATCGACAGCTTCTCACCTGCGGCGACGCGGATCATCTGCTCGACGAGATCAATCCCGGTGATGAGCTCCGTCACAGGGTGCTCAACCTGCAAACGTGTGTTCATTTCCAGGAAGTAGAAGCTCTTGTCCTGCCCGGCGACGAACTCAACGGTGCCTGCACTGTCGTAGTCGACGGCCTTGGCCAGCGCCACGGCCTGTTCGCCCATGGCGCGGCGTGTCTTTTCGTCCAAAAGCGGTGACGGCGCTTCCTCGATCACCTTCTGGTTGCGACGCTGTATCGAGCACTCACGCTCACCCAGATAGACGATGTTGCCGTGCTTGTCGCCCAGGACCTGGATCTCGATATGGCGTGGGTTCTCGATGAACTTCTCAATAAAAACGCGATCATCGCCGAACGATGATTTCGCCTCTGAACGCGCAAGCTGGAAACCCTCTTCACATTCCTTCGCATCAAAGGCGACGCGCATGCCCTTGCCGCCGCCGCCGGCTGAGGCTTTGATCATCACCGGATAACCAATGTCATTGGCGATCTTGACAGCTTCCTTTGCATCGCCGATCTCGCCGAGGTAGCCTGGCACCGTGGAAACGTTGGCTGCAGCTGCCGCCTTCTTGGATTCGATCTTGTCACCCATGGCGGCGATGGCTTTCGGGTTGGGCCCGATGAAGACGATGCCCGCCTTCTGCAACGCAACCGGGAACGCTTCGCGTTCAGACAGGAAACCGTAGCCTGGGTGGACAGCCTCAGCCCCTGTCGCCTTGCAGGCTTCGATGATCTTATCCATCAGCAGATAAGATTCGGCGGCCGGTGGCGGGCCGATGTGGACGGCCTCGTCAGCCATCTCAACGTGCAGGGCATCGCGGTCGGCGTCGGAATATACGGCCACCGTCTGGATACCCATCCGCCGCGCCGTTTTGATAACGCGGCAAGCGATCTCGCCACGGTTGGCAATCAGGATCTTCTTGAACATATGTGGTGTTCGTCCTTTTGCAGGGATTTCTGGCCCCGATGCCAGTTCGCCATGTGTTCTAAACGTCCTTCCCGTGCGCGTAAACCGGCATATCGCGCGACCAAAGGCTTATTTCATGGTGCTGCCAACGCGGGCTCAAGTCCGGTTGCGCAGGCGCTGGCGGACAAGGTCAATTGCGGCTTTGAGTTCATAAAAACGGTCTGAATAGTTAAGCGGGACTGTAATGGTGCCCACAGCCTCTTCGATCTGTTCGATTTCCAGCGCCAATGCTGCTCGGTCCTTTCCTGCGATCGGATCACGAAGCCGATTTTCAATCGCCTTGAGGTGTGCATACCAGTACATCAGCCGGCTGCGCACACGCCATTCGTAAATCATTGGGCCGAGCTTGAAGAGCGGCAGCAGGATCGTGGCGATGGGCACGACCATGATGATAAGACGCTCAATGAGAGAGGCCAGCCAGAACGGCATGAAGCGCTGGAAGAACGGCGTACCCGACTCATACATGCGTTCAGCGTCTTCCCACATCGGATATTCAGGATCGAATCCGCGCGGAAACTCGGACACACGCTGGAACATGCCGCCAGCGGCATGCGTCGACTTCAGCGCATCGACAAGTGGCCAGGCAAATGCCGGGTGAAGATCGCTCCGTGCCAATAACGCGGCCTGGGCAGCAACCATGACCACATCTCCAGACGGCAGGTTACGCTTCAGATCAATGGAGCCTTCCGGCAGCACGACACGGGACAGGTAGGGAAAGCGCCGCGTATAGGCTTCTGCCCGGCGCAGGCTCACCATCTTCAATGTCTGGTTCTCCAACAGAGGCTGGACGAGCGGACTTTCCGGCGCCAGCGTGAAGAATGCTGCGTCGGCATCATCCGATTCCAGTGCCGCCTTGGCCTCTACCGACCCCAGCGGCAGAAGTGTCGTATTGGATTGGTCTACTCCAATTTCGCGAAGCAGATCTCCTGCAAGTTTGCGCGTTCCGCTACCCTCAGGCCCGATTGCGACGCGCTTGCCCTTCAACGCCGCCAGATTGTCTATGTCGCCGTCGAGACGATGAAAGATCCACAGCGGTTCGAGGAAGACCCGTCCCAATGAAACGACATCGGTTGTTGCCTTCGCGTCGGAAATGCCGCCCTGCATCAGGGCCAGATCAACGCGCGGTGCATCCTGCTCAAGCCGCTTCAGGTTCTCAACTGATCCCTTGGAGGGGAGGACGTCCAGGGTAATGCCGTTCTTCGACAGTTCGTGGCGGTAACGGTTGGCAAACGCATAGTACGCGCCCGATTGTGAGCCTGTCGTAATAACGATTTTGTTGGGAGGGGCTGGTTCGACAAACTGATAGGCAAGCCAGAATGCTCCGATCACCAGCAGCACAGCCGGCCCGCCAATCAACAACATCTCTCGCAACTGCAGCCTGGAATGCGGAAACCACATCAATCAACCCTTTTGCCTTCGCAATGCGCACTCCGGCGCAAACCGGCTCTCACTGGACCGGGGCGATGGCAAGGTCAAGGCTGTGGAAGAGGCACGCCACTGTTATCCCACGCGGCACGAGGTCTCATTTGGAACAGATTGAGAAATTCTGCTTCCGCTAGAGCATGCTCAGTCGAAGTGTACGCGGTTCGGCGTGAAGAACACCGCGAGAAATAAAACAACATAGATCGCGTTCGCGATTCCGTGAAAAGTGAACGTGATCTAGTGTCCCGACGTTCGTACCCACCGGGAAAACCCTAGAGCTTATGATCAGCTGCATTCAGGCGGCAGATGCGTGCCGCTCCACCAGCGTTTGCAAGTCGGGGTGCATATCGGGACATTCCGCATGCAGATATGCGAGCAATGCTGCTTCATTTGCATTTGCGCAGCCATCTCGGCCGATTCGCTCAGCAAGCCAAGCAGACTCGCCTTCAGTGACCTTCTCGTTGACGATCAATTCGACGCGCTGCCGTTCCAGGCGATCGAGCACGGACTCTTCGCGGGTCAAAGGGCGATAGCCGTTGCCAAGAGAAAACCCATCCGCCAGCAGCTTTTTCACCATGCCGTTCGGGCTGAGGTCGCCGCGATAATCGAGCCATGCATCACGCCGCAAAGCCTCTTCGCGAATTGGCACCGCATATGACGAGGCCGTCATGACGGCGTTGGAAATTGCCTTGATGAACAAATCGGTCCATGCGGGGTTCGGGTTTTCATTGAGAACAGCATCATTAATTTCAAACAAGACTTCCGCCTCAGCGCGCGTGATTGCGACGTTGCCGTCACCGCCAAAGGCATAAAGAATTCGGCGAAGAAGCTCCACCTCAGCTTCGGCGATCGTGCCGGGCTTCAATCGCAAACCATGGCGAAGAATACCGTCTCCGCTGATTACCGCATCGCGAACATGGCCAAGCGTGAACTTGACCAGGCTTTCTGGCGCCCACCGCGCGCGGTCCAGGATGTTGATAGCCAGTTCAAACTCAGTGCGCGTATTGACCTTGCCGTCATGGCTTATGCGTTCCATGAGCCAGGCCGTGTTTTGGGCCGTGACATAACCGACAGGCTCGGCCTGATCGACGATGAAGCCGGTTATGACCTCGATGAAAAAGTCATTCCACAAGCGCGATGTGATGAGATTGGCGTCATTGAGTTTGAAGAGGATATCGGCTTCTTCGAACTCAATGCGTCCATCGGCATAGGAGAGAGTGCGCAGTTTGATTGCATCGCTATCGGTTATGCGGCCACAACGAATAATATCGTCGATGCAAAAGCCCTTGAAGTCAGTCATTACTCTACCCGCACTAGATCGCGTTCATGTTTCTTAGATCCAAAAAAGCGATCTGCTTTCTCGTTGCTCGCTATGTTCTTCACGGCTCTACCGCTTCGCACTTCACCTAAACATGCTCTTTGCTTGAAGCATGTTTCTCACGCCGAACCGCGCCACACTTCAGCTAAACATGCTCTTTCCTTGAAGCATGTTTCTCACGCTGAACCGCGCCACACTTCAGCTAAACATGCTCTTTGCCTGGAGCAGGTTTTTCACGCTGAACCGCTCCACACTTCAGCTAAACATGCTTGGCTATCCCAAAACGGTTTGCCGCAAGGCTAGAGTGTTAACGTTACTTTTCTGCTAATTTGTTGTTCCACATGCGTTCACAAGGCATGAAGGCCGCCCTGACGGAGCGGCCTTCTGTGTAGTTGTTCTCAGGTCCAGATATGCCCATTCAAGGCATATTCCAATCAAACTAGTACCACTTTCTGAACCACCGGCCGCGGGTCTGCCTGTCGTGCTTCTGGGCATAAATCGCGCGGTTGGCTGAGTTTTGTGCCGCCTTGATACGGGCACGCTCACTACGGGTGATGACACCATCACGCTTTGCCCTGCGCTCAAGCTGGCGGATGTAGGCCTGCTGGGCCTTCAGCCGGCCGGCCTCAAGGCGGGTCAGCTCGCCGCTGCGAATGCCCTGGCGGATGCGCCTGGCCTGATTGGCCTGACGGGCATTGATCTTGCGGCTGACACCAACGGGGTGTTTTACCGACTTGGAGCCATAGTAGTGCCCTCTTGAATAGTCCGCTGCTGAAGCCGGCACCGATGCGGTTGCAAAACCAATGGCGAGGGCCGTGGCTGTGAGGAGAATCTTGCGGTTCATGAGCTTCATCCCTGTTCGCTCGCCGGCGTCACCCGGCCGTTGACGATGAGCTAACGTTAGTTGGTGGCGTTTGAACTCGCTGTGAATGCAGCAGACAGCCGCCGTTCATGTTCCAAATGCGCAGGAAAGTGGCGCGGCACCTAGGCTGCGTGATGGTTGGAACAGGAGCTTTCCGACATGACAACGGGCCATTCTTGTGAACGGCCCGTTGCCAGGGAAACTTGTCCTGTTGGTTTCAAAAATCACCGTCCAACGCGCGGCAAGGCCTTCCAACGGCGCCATCTGTCATGCTTCTGGTTGACGATGTTCCATGCGGCCTTCTTCTGCATGGTGCGGAGCCGTCGGTATTCGCGTCCGCTCATCCGGCCGTCAGCAAGATAACGGTGACGGAGGTTGTAGATCTTGCGTTGCTCGTTACGAAGCTTGCGGCCTTCACGCCAGGTAATCTTGCCGCTCTGACGGCCATCTTCGATGCTCGCGGCCTGACGCCCCATTTCGCGGTCGATTGGGCGCGTCGAATGGGCGTTCGCAGCCATGGAAGTCGTGGCGAGGATTGCAGTTGCAATGACGAGAGCTTTGGCGGTTGTCGTCATGGGTATCTCCATACTGTTTGAATTAGGGCGAAATCTATTTGACGCTTTGAAACTGATGTTCGATGCGCGCCACATTGGCTCCCTCGCATTGAACCCAAACTGAATGCGGTGGTTATTTTGGGTTCAGCGTCCTGGCGGGAATTGGGCAGCAACCTCAGAGAAGTGGAGTGATCAGGCTTCACTTCAATTGCCATGCGCCAACGGCCTCATTTGCTGCAATTTGGCTGCTTGAATGGGTGCGGGCAGCACGCAAATTCCGGAAAGTTCCAGAATGCGGGCATGTGGAATTTGCCAATTTCAAGATGCGGAACCTGCCTCACTGCTCTCGCGGCAAGTCGTTGCATCGCCCACGCAACCAGAAAAACGCACGGAGCAAGCGTTGTGCCTGCACCTGGATTATTCATGGATTTTTAACCCTGTGTGGCAACAGGAATGAAAGGGGCTGTGGGTTAATTTGCAGCAATCTGTTGTCAGGGGCCGAAGCTATGTTCCAGAGCGTAAAACTATCTGAACCGCATTTTCCGCGCATGCGGTATCGCTGTCCGTCCTGTACGGAAACGCACGAGGGTTTTCCCGCACTCGCCTATAGCCTGCCCGACCCGATCTACCATCTGACAGAGGAAGAACGTGAGGCACGCGCCGTTATCTCCACGGACTTATGCATTCTCGATGACGCGCGCTATTTTATCCGTTGCGTGCTGAGTGTCCCCGTCGAGGGTTATGTGGAGGATTTTGAATACGGTCCTTGGGTGGAGGTCAGTGGCGACGATTTCAGCCGCTATTCGGTTTGGTTCAACCTGGGTGTTTCACCTGGGTGGCGCACCATCAAGGGGCGCATTGCCAACGCTTTCCCGGAGATGGACACAACCACGCTTGGGCTCACCTGCACCGTCATCCTGCCTGACGACGATGACCAAAGACCGCAAGTTGAGGTGAACGACGCAACGCACCTGTTATACGATGAACAACATAACGGCATGAAGCTCGTGCGTGTCACCAAGCTTGTCGCGCACCTCAAAGGCTTCATTCTGATCCTGGGATGAACCACTGAGGCAGCAGCTTCGCAGCCTCAGTACGCACCGCGGATTACCTATCCTCCTCCCCTGCACCATCGTAATGGACAATCCGCGACGGAAACGGGTGGATTGAACGTTTTCCTTTGTACAGCCCGCCGTCACGCGACGGTCAGGGGGAAGTCGACCGTTCATAGGTCCGTATCTCAAACCGGATGCGCCACCCCCAATGGCCATGTGTTGTGTCCTGAACTCAAGAGGTGCGAGATGCACTCTTTTCCAACCCGGCGCCGGTTTCTCGGCGGGCTGACGCTTGGTGCTGCCGGCGCCAGCCTTGATTTGTCTCAAGCTGCGGCTGAGACCGGCGTGAAACAAGCCGCTGCGGCGGATCAAATGCCCGGTACGTGTGTTCTGTTTCCCCAGGCCATCGAAGGCCCCTACTACTTCGATCCAAAGCTCATCCGAGCCGACATTGCCGAGGGGAAGCCTGGTCTGCCGCTGGACCTCGTCTTGAAGTTCATAGACAACAGCAGTTGCGCGCCCCTTCCCTCAATCCGTGTTGATGTCTGGCAATGCGACGCCGGCGGGATCTATTCGGGCTATTCCGGCCAGGGCGATAACCGTGATGTCTCGACCAAGGGGCAACAGTATCTGCGCGGCACACAGATGACCGGCAGCAATGGAATTGCCACGTTCAACACGATCTATCCAGGCTGGTATCCAGGGCGCACGCCACACATTCACGTCAAGGCTTTCCTGGATGAAAAGACCCTGCTGACGGGACAGATCTATTTTCCAGATGACATGAGCAGGCGTGTTTACGCGACGAACGCCCCCTATAAAGACCGGCCTGTTGCCGACCGCACCAATGAAACTGATTTCCTGTTCCGCCAGGGGCAAAAGGAGGGTGGCGGCATCATGCTGGCCATGTCGGAAACCGATGCGGGCGTAACCGGCACGCTGCTGGTTTCGGTGGACCGTAGCGGTGGCGCCGCCAAGCGCGCGCAGGGCTTGTGGCGGCGGCTGTTTGGCGGTGGTTGATTATCGGATTTGAACCGGACAACGGAATGGATGCTCGGGTTCAAGAACCGGCATCTTCCACCTTGCGACGAACGCGTTCAGCAAAGCGTTCAACATTAACGACAACGCGTTCGTGTGTGCCCTCGCCAATCAAATCCTTATCGTCCCGACACGAAACCACGAAGTAGATGTTGCGGCCTTCCACATTGGTCACAGTGGCCTGCGCGGTAATGCTCATGCCCACGGGCGTGGCTGCTATGTGGCTGACATCAAGGCGCGTGCCGAGGCTTTGATGGCCCTCAGGGAGCAGGTGTTCGACGCAGGCAAGAGCAGCCGCCTCGATGACGTTGATCATGATAGGCGTTGCCAGCACCGGGATAACGCCCGAGCCGACCTTGGCTGCCGTGTGTTCCGGTCTGACAACAAGGGTGGACGTGCCCTTGAGGCCGGGCGACAAAGCGGCAAGGAGGCCTTTCGCTTTTGACATCGTTCTATGTCTCCATGCAACCGTGGTCGCCAATACACCTCACAACGGGATGTTGTCGTGTTTCTTCCAGGGATTTTCGACTGTCTTGTTGCGAAGCATGTTGAGCGCGCGGCAGACGCGCTGACGGGTGGTGCGCGGCAAAATGACTTCGTCGATATAGCCGCGCTCGGCGGCGACAAACGGATTGGCAAAGCGGCGCTGATATTCATCGGAGCGTGCCTTGATTTTTTCAGCGTCGCCAAGTTCCGACCGGTAGATGATTTCAGCGGCGCCTTTGGCGCCCATCACTGCAATTTCTGCAGTCGGCCAAGCGTAATTGACGTCGCCGCGGATGTGCTTGGAGCTCATAACGTCATAGGCGCCACCATACGCCTTGCGGGTGATGACCGTCACCTTCGGTACGGTGGCCTCCGAGTAGGCGAACAACAGTTTTGCACCATGCTTGATGAGGCCACCGTATTCCTGTGCGGTGCCAGGCAGGAAGCCGGGAACGTCAACAAGCGTGACAATCGGTATATCGAAGCAATCGCAGAAGCGAACGAACCGTGCAGCCTTGCGTGATGCATCGCTGTCGAGCACGCCGGCCAATACCATGGGCTGGTTGGCGACGATACCGACTGTGTGTCCTTCCATGCGAGCAAAGCCAACGACGATATTCTTGGCATAGGCTTCCTGGATCTCAAAGAAGTCGCCCTCGTCGACCATCTTGTTGATCAGTTCCTTGATGTCGTAGGGCTTGTTTGGATTGTCTGGAACCAGCGTGTCGAGCGATACCTCGAAGCGGTCGGCGCTGTCATGCGTCGGCAGGACAGGAACGCCATCGAGATTGTTTGCCGGCAGGAAGTCCATCAGCCGGCGCATCTGCAAAAGTGCCTCGACATCGTTCTCATAGGCCTTGTCGGCAATGGAGGATTTCGTTGTGTGAACCCTGGCGCCACCTAGTTCTTCTGCCGTGACAGTTTCATTGGTTACTGTCTTCACGACATCTGGGCCGGTGACGAACATGTAACTTGTGTCTTTCACCATGAAGATGAAGTCGGTCATAGCCGGCGAATAGACGTCGCCGCCAGCGCACGGCCCCATGATGACGGAAATCTGCGGAATTACGCCAGACGCCAGCACATTGCGCAAGAACACCTCGCCGTAGCCGCCAAGCGCATCAACACCTTCCTGAATGCGCGCACCACCGGCATCGAACAGGCCGATAATTGGCGCACGGTTCTTCAGCGCCATGTCCTGAATCTTGGTAATTTTCTTGGCGTGGGTTTCAGAGAGCGAGCCGCCAAACACCGTGAAGTCCTTGGCAAAGATGTAGACTACGCGCCCGTTGATAGTGCCCCATCCGGTTACGACACCATCGCCCGGGATCTTTGTTTTCTCCATCCCGAAGTCTGTGCACCGGTGCTCGACGTACATGTCGAACTCTTCGAACGAGTTGTCGTCCATGAGCAGCTCGATGCGTTCGCGCGCGGTAAGTTTGCCACGTTTGTGCTGGGCGTCGATGCGGTGCTGGCCGCCACCGAGGCGGGCGTTGGCGCGGCGCTTCTCAAGCTCCTCGATGACGTGCTTCATGGATTGGGTCCTGGCCGTTTTTGTTGTGCTTGAAAGAATGGCGTCAGATAGCACGACGCGGCACAAGCGCAAACGGAACGAAAGGTGGACATTGGGGGGCGCGCAGGATGTCTCTGAATTTTCTGGAGTAGGGAAAAGCAGAAGAATGGTGCGCTCAGGCGCAATCAGCACGAAACCTGCCACTCAAGGGGTTGCGGCTATTCTGGAGCGATGAAGGCTCAATCGCCATCGCCGCCGCCGCCATCGCCATCGCCGCTGTCACCGCCACCGCTGCTGTCACCCTCTCCATCATGTTCACTGCCGCCCGCCGCGTTACCCTCGTTCTGGCCTTTCCTGGCCCTCCGTTTGCGGTTCCGGCGGGAGCCTCCGAATATAGCCCTGAACAGCATGACAACGAAAAGAGCCAGGAAGCCCAGGAAGATTACGGTGAGAAGGTCGTTGTCTGGCATCATGTGCGAAACGTTCCTGATATGATCTTGGGGGGGCGGACCCTAACGCGCCAACATATCAAGCGGAGATTGCGAAGGCCTCCGGCTCAATCCGTCGTGCCAGTTCACCTGGCTCGATTTCCATGGTGCTTCCGCCTTGAACATATCCGGGTGCGACGAGCCAGCCCTGATCCTTGAGCCAGGGCAATGTTGCCGAGACGAAGTTTGTCAGTGGAATTTCGACGGCCAGCATCTTGGCCCAAGGTCCCTCGATACGCTGTTCGGCTTCTGACCGAGAGGCCCAGCATGGCAACATCAAGCGCCCTGTATGATGCTGTGCGACAAGCAGCGCTGGACCATCTGTATCTTCCAGCATCCACACGGTTTCGTCCCGGCGTGCATGGAGCAGAAACAATTCGACGTAGGCGTGGCGCAGGCGCAGCACCAGATCATCAGCCCCTAATTCAACTTCAAGCGGCGCCGACGACCAGTCGAGCCCGACTGTTCTGCCAAGCTCCTCCAGCTCAGGCAGCACATCGGCGATGAATGCGTTTGTGGAGATCTTCTTGACGCGCGGATTCTTGGCGATCAATTCCGACCAGCGCCCGGCTTCGGCTTCGTTCGACCAGAAAAGCGTAACCTCGCGGCTTCCACCGCTGGGCGAGGCGACCCGGCCAAGCCCATCTTCACCGTCCACGGCCCACACGCCCCTTTGCAGAACGGCACGCCTCACGAACCGATCACGCTGAGCAAGTTCCGGGATTCGCATGGCACGACGCATGTCAAACCTCGCCTTCATTGCGTGGTTGATCCTAGGCCTGCGCATTTTAAGGATTGGTTAACAAAGCTTTGGGCCGAACCAGCAAATTTGCGTTGTTTTTGCTCTCACCAGGAGGAATTGGTTAACGCAATCGACCGCTATGTAGCATGAGCAACCGCTTGGCGGCTTGCATATCAAGCCACCGCTCATTGCGGCGTTTTGCGGCTTCGGCATCCTCGCCCCATCGGCTGATCTGCCAGTCTTCATCGACATGAGCAGCCTGCCAAGCCTCCTGGTCCGTCATAGCATCGGCGCTGCACGCGAGCGCCAGCAACGCCGAGCCTGTCAGAGTCGTCATCTGATGGATTGCGGCTAGTTCCCATGCATCACGGTGCTCAAGTTGAGCGGCAACGCGAACGGTGCAGGTCTCGGGTTGGCGAATGTAGAGAATTCCGGACGTTACGTTGAAGCGCGCACCCAGCGCATCAGCTGCCCAGTCAAGCACGCCGTCCCATGCGCGCGCTTGTGCTGCAACAAGACCCGCTGGCGTTTCGGCGCGATAACAAACCAGATCGGTCCCTGCATAAGCGACGATATCATAGCGAACAGCCGCCTCTTTGCCGATGACAGCATCAATCACAGTATTTGCAAGCCTGGTAAGCGGCATCGTTTCGGCGTGGATTTCGTTTTCCTGCGCGTCCCATTCGTCCGCGATTGCTTGCGCCAGCGCTTTTGTCGCAACCACAAGCATCGACTTGTTCGGGGTCTTGGCCGTTCGCTGGTCCAGAGTTATTGCAAAACCGGGTTCGGCTTCGCTGATTGCGACTGACGTGTAAAAACGGCGCGGGCGCGGCGGCACGAGCGCTTCACGGCTGAGCCTGGCCGGCCGCGTGTGCGATTCCCGCTCATGCTGGTCGTCGTTAGGCATGGTACGTCCGGTGGGCAAAATTTCTCACGCTGCGGGCTGGACCGGCGTCAACAGCCGATCGATCGTGCCAGGCAGTTCTGCATAGCTTTCAATCAGTGCATCAGCGCCTGCTTTCGTCAATGCAGCCCTGGGATGGTAACCCCACGTCACGCCCACGGCCTTGGCGCGCGCCGAACGGGCCATTTCCATGTCAAAGGTGGTGTCACCGACCACAAGGGTCTGATCTGGCAAACGGCCGGTCTCATTCATGGCTTTTAACACCATGCCTGGATGTGGCTTTGATGGATTGTCGTCTGCAGTCTGGATGGTTTCGAAAATTCCGTGCAGGTTCTCCCTCTCGATCACCGCATCAACACCGCGGCGCGACTTGCCAGTCGCCAGTCCGAGCATGATGCCGGGGACTTGAGCAATGGACATGATTGTCTCGCGAGCCAGCGGAAATAGCGGTTCTTCATGTGCGGCCTGACGGCGCAAACTGCTGAAGGCATCCTTGTATGTCTCAGATACGCGATACACCACGTCGTGCGCACCATCGGGGATGAGTTCGCGAACCGCCGTCAGCAGGGACAGACCAACGACCTCGATAATGCGCGAACGCTCTGGCGGCACCAGACCATGCTCCGCAAAAGCGATTTCCATGGCGGCCGAAATAGCGTGCTGGCTGTCGACGATCGTACCGTCGCAATCAAATAGAACGAGTTTCATGATGCGGACTTATACCATCAGCTTGGCAGGCGTGCGACACCTGGATATTGCCTAAAGCATGTTCAGCCGAAGTGTGTGCGGTTCGGCGTAAAGAACATTCTCAAAACAAAAGAATATAGAGCGCGTGCGCGATACCATGAAGAGTGAGCGCGATCTAGGGTCCGGACCCTAAAGAAAGATAGCAATTTTTTGAGCCTTGAAAGCGGTTTTTGAAGGGCATCGCAGTGCAATATGCCCGGCGTTCCTGTCATGGTCAGGTTTTCACGTCCTGCGCTGCATTGCAGCAGTGACTGTCGGCAGAATTTTCACAATTCGGCATGCGGATGATCCTGTGATTCTGATGCTCCACCACGCCCGCACGAAGGTTTGTTCGTGCCGCCCGGCGCTGCTACCAGCGCCACGTCGCCGGCACCCAGCGGTATGCGTCACCAACGCGCGCGACGTGGCCAAGTCCCGGATAGGAGACGTGATAAACAAGCATCAGCACCTTGTCGGTAGCGGCCATATCGAGCAGCCTGCGGCGCGAGGCTTCGGCTTTGTCTTGTTCGAGATCGGTTGCTGAGCGCCAACCTGGATGCTCAAACGACACGTAGGGATGCGTCATGCAATCGCTGCTGACGATCAACGTTTCGGTGCCAGAGTTGACGACGAGCGAGATGTGTCCTGGTGTGTGCCCAGGCGTGGCCATGGTGACGATGCCGGGGGCAATCTCGGCACCTGGCTTCAGGCGTGTTGTCTTATCAGCAAGGGGTGGGAGTTGATTCTTGGCGCCGATCGCAAACCCCTTGAACTGTTCGGCGAGTTGCCGCTCGGCGCGATCCGTAGTCCAGAAGTCCCATTCGTCTGACGAGATGTAATATGAAGCGTTGGGGAAGCGAGGCGCTTCCTCGAACTCGTCGATGAGCCCCCAGATGTGATCGGGATGACCATGCGTGATCACGACTTTGTCGACATCCTCAGGCTCATAACCAGAGGCACGCAGGTTATCGGTCAGGCGGCCGGCAGTCGCCATCCAGTTCGGGCCGCCGCCGACATCGACAAGTATGAGTTCAGAGCCGGTGTTGATGAGCGGGATATTGACGTGAGAGGTGCGCGTTTCGGTTGGCAGGAAATTGGCCGCAAGAAACGCTTTCACCTCCTCGCGGGGCCGGTTGGCAGCCATGAGCGTGGTCGGCAACTCGTAGGAACCGTCTGACAGAACTGTAATCTCGAACTTGCCCAGCTTGAAGCGGTACCAGCCTGGGATCTGTCCGCCCTTCATTTCGGATGCGGCCTGCGCGGCGGGAATGCCAGGGCCGAAGTTGCCGCCTGCAAGCAGCAATCCACCTGCTCCGGCTGCACCAGAAACCAACAATCGACGCCGCGACAACGCTTCAGTGAGCAACTTTTTCGGCCGATGAACTTTATCAAGATTGAATGCCATTTAAATCCACCTCCATCATTGGTTGCAACGTTCACTGTGCGAAGGTTGCGACGGGATTGGGATTTGGTCAATGGCAATGACCCTCGCCATCATGGCGGCGCTTTCGGCATCATCACAGTTTGCTACTGCGCATCGAACCTGTCGGGGTCAAGACCCAACATCTCCCACGACTTGAGCATATGCGGGGGGAGCGGTGCTGTGACGTCAATCTTGGTTCCAGGCACCAGTGGATGGGGGAGAATGAGCCGGCGCGCGTGCAGGTGAAGTTTCGCATCGATACCACTATCGGCAAGCACGTCGGCAGCACCGTATTTGTTGTCACCGACGATGGGGTGCTCGATGAGTGCCATGTGAGCGCGAAGCTGATGCTGGCGGCCAGTCACCGGCTTCAGCGAGACCCATGCGGCCTTGTGAGCAACGCGATCAATCACCGAATAGTGGGTTGTCGCGTGCATCGCCTTGTCCTGCTCGCCCGGCTCGGCTTTTCTCACGCGATCGCCATCAGGGCTGGACGCCTTCACCAGAGGCGCTGTGACCTTGCCTTGCGGCGGCTTTGGCACACCTTTGACCAAAGCCCAGTAGGTCTTTGCAGCAGAGCGCGTCTGAAAAACACGACCGAGCTTGGCCGCGGCCTGGCGATGCTTGGCAATCAGGAGAACACCAGTGGTGTCGCGATCAAGGCGGTGAACCAGCCGTGGGCGATCTCCGAAACGATCCGCCATCCCCATCAAGATACCGTCGAGGTGGCGTTTGGTTCCCGTCCCCCCCTGTACAGCCAGACCGAACGGCTTGTTGAGAACGAGGACGTGATCATCTTCAAACAAGATCATGCCTTCGACGAAGTCGCGATCCGCTTTGGAGACGCCCATTGCCGGTTTCAATGACGGCTGGGACTTGGGTGGCTGACGGACAACGGCGGGCACGCGAACTTCCTGGCCTGTTTGCAGGCGGTCACGGGCCTCAACGCGCTTGGAGTTCACCCGCACCTGGCCTGACCGCAGAAGCTTTTGCAGGTAGGTGTATCCAACTTGCGGGAAATGGACACGAAACCACCGGTCCAGGCGAATGCCATCCTCGTCTGCCTTGACTGCAATGGTTTCTACAGGAGCGTTATTCATTGCTTTTCTTTGCCGTAACAGAGCTTGCGCACCTTTTCCACTTTCACCAGAACACTGCCGATCATGCCGATGCAATCCTTTACAAGAGCCATGATCCTCGGTCCTCCGTCAACGATTTCAATGCTGAATGGAGTGTCTGCGGGAAGCCGCCGATTTCGATAAATTCAACTCCGTTTGCCGTGCACGCTGAACCGCTGCACACTTCAGCTAAACATGCTTGAGTGAACCGCTATCGGCCCTATTACTTCACCGCACGCGTGCCGCGGCTGCTTTCGAACTCGCGCAAAATACGCTCTGCCTTGGCATTTTCCAGCTTGTGTACAAGATTTTCCGATTCGTGCTGGTCACGCATTGTTTTTGCCAGCGTGAAACACGCACCGGTAAGGAAAAAGGTGCCGACAAGGAAGAAGCCCTTCATCCAGAGTTCGCCTGGTATTGCCAATACGCCCAGGATCATCATGGCAAGCGAAACGGCGAAGGATGCGTAGGCGTACATGCGCCAGCCTTTGGAATCTGCGTTCATTTCAAGGTTCCTTTCTCATGCAGGAATGGGACATTGGGACTTTTCAAAAAACCGCTCCAACAACGCCGGGGCGGGCGGGGATGTCAGGTCGTCACGTTCAAGACTTTGGATCGGGTGAGGACACGCCACGCGCCTTCAGGCGGTCCAGTACCGACTTGGGATCGGTCTCGGGCCAACGCCGGGCCTGTATCTCACCAGGCGCCTTTAGCGTGGGATCACGTTCGACGCGCTCCATCGCCTCGACAAAGTCTGTCTGTTCGCCCTGGCGGACGCGGATGCGCTCGAGGGTGCGACGTGCGTCCTGAATTGCGCTGTCGGTGACGCCTGCTGTACTGAGCGAGCGGGCATTGGCGCGGTTGACAGCAGCGGCAGCCTTCGCTGTGGCAAGGCCACGCTTCAGTTCCGCGAGCAGGCGGGCATTGCTTTCGAGTGCACGGCGTATTCGAGCTGCTGCTTCGCCGCAATTGGCAGCGGCATCTTTATGGGCCTTTTGATCATCCGTGGCAGTGGCTATGCGCTCGGCCAGCCGCTCGGCCTCGCTTTCCCGCCCTGCCTCCAGGGCCTTGATGGCTGCCGCCTCTTCCTCAGCGATGCGTTGGCCTAGATCGGCGGCCAAGCGGTGCTCACCAGCCTCCTCCGCCAAAACCATTGCGAGATCGCGTTTACCGGCTTCAAAGGCGGCATTGGCCTCCCTCAGCCGCTG